>DATEXQ010000029.1:0-17139 GCA_035256745.1 Patescibacteria group bacterium | reverse complement strand
CCAACAGAAAGACTCATGAGCGTATTTTAGCATTAATTTGAAAATTACGTTTCTTTTCTCATCTTTTGAAGAATTTCTAAGGCATTATTTCTCAAGAACTCAGATTCCTAACAAAACTAAAGTTAAAACCGTAACAAACCTAATAATAGAAACTATCAAATATCCTGTTTCACTTGCTTCATATATTAAATATAATATTCTTTTAACCATGCAAAAATTTAAAGCTTATGTTCAAAAGATGTTGGATATCGAAAAAGACTCTTTTGTGAATTTCAGAATCTTACACGATAATTACGCATTAAATCCCAATAAGTTTCAGGAAGAATTTAATAAAGAAGGAGAAAAAATATTGACAATTATTAGGGTTTGGGAAAACAAACTCTGTATGCAATCCGAAAAAGCCGGATATGGAACATATACTTCGAATTTGGCTGAAAAATTCCAGGAAGAAGTAAGAAAACATTTTCCCGAAATTGTAAACATTGGACTTAAAGTTGAAACGAAATCTAATCCAAGGTTGTTAAGATCAACTCTAAGAACTATTCCAAATACGCAAACAAACATCTTCCAAATTAAGAAAATCGATCTTGATTAAATGTGTTTTATTTCTCCGAAGGAATAAGAATCCAGCAGATAATATAGAAGACGACTCCCGGAAATCCCCCAGGAAGAAGCAATAATGCCCAAATTATTCTAACCAATGCAATATCAACATTAAAATAATTGGCAAAAGCTCTAGCAACACCAGCAATTACCCTTCCCTCCATTGGTCTAATTAATTTTTTTATTTTTTCTGCCATGTCTTTACAAATTATACAAAATTTCTAAATTTATTTCACTAAATTTATAAATAACTTTATTGGCATCTGAGAGTTCTATTGCATGTTTATGATCTCTTGCAATCCCTACAACTTTTATCCCCGCTTTTTGGGCAGCAGCAATACCGGATTTTGAATCTTCAAATACCAAACAATTCTCGGGTTGAATTCCTAACTTCTCCAGAGTTATCTCATAAATTTGAGGGTCGGGTTTATTTAATACCACTTCCTCGCAAGTGGTAATAATGTCAAAGGTTTTTATTAAATCAAACTTTTCCAATATTTTATCCGTGACTATCCATGAATTCGAAGTTGCCAAGGCTACCTTTATTCCGTTTTCTTTAACTCCATCAATAAAATTCATAAATCCTTCTTGTATCGTAATTCTGGGTAATAGTTTTAGATATTCCATTTGGGTATCCAGCGCCAGTTCTTTAGGCAATTTATTTGTTTTTATGTTGTATTTCTTGATTAAATTAGGCCAATTGTCTTCCACTCCTATCCCTGTTGTTTGAGGATAATCCTCTTTTATTTTTACTCCTAATCTTTCTAATACCTTCCCAAATGCAATACCGTATTCATCCTCGTCTGACAATATCGTACCGTTTAAGTCAAATATTATCGCTTTAATTTCCATAAGTTATTTAGTGGGTCTAATTTCTGAACCTTCTGGAGTATCTTTTATGATGTAGCCTTTCTTTTCGATTTCCATTCTTATTTTGTCTGCTTTTTCGTAATTCCCTTCTTTTCTGATACTTTCTCTTTTTGTTATTAATTCCTGTATTTCTTTCGGAATTGTCAATTTAATTTTATCAGTTTCAGCCAATTTAAGTCCCAGCACTTCGTCGAATGAAAGTACCAGATCGTATTTATCCGATGCAGGGATGTTGCTTTTAACCACTTCCCAAAGAATTGATAATGCAACCGGAACATTTAAATCATCAGATAATGAATTAACAAATTTTCCTTGATATTCGTCTATCTTTTTCATCTTTTCGGCAGTTAATACCACCTTTTCCTTTTTCGATTCTCTCAAACCTGCTATAGCATTTTTTAATTTTTCCAACGCTGAATTCGCAGAATCCAGTGCAGCAAAAGAAAATTGTAAGCCTTTTTTGTAATGAGAGGTCAAAATAAGATAGCGTAATGCCAAAGGATTATAACTTTTATCCACCAAGTTCTGAACAGTATCAAATTTACCCGAACTTCTTGCTATCTTTTCACCTTCTTTTCCTGTAAGCCATCCGTTATGAAGCCAGTAATTTGCCGTTCGTTTACCGAAAGCTGCAAATCCTTGCGCTATTTCGTTTGTGTGATGAACCGAAACGTGTTCAACTCCTCCTGTGTGTATATCAAAATTATTTCCCAGATATTTTATGGACATGGCTGTACATTCTATGTGCCAACCCGGATATCCTTTCCCCCAAGGACTGTCCCACTGCATAATGTGTTTGGGGTTTCCCGTTATCCAAAGAAGAAAATCCCAGGGTTTTTTCTTTTCAATATCCACCTCGACATCATTTCTGGATTTTTGGCTATCCAAATCCAAACCCGCCATTTTTGCATAATCGCTAAATTTTCCTGTATCATAAACCACTCCCATTTTTGTTTTATAAGTAAAGCCGTTTTTCTCTATAAGTTTTATCAGATTTATCTGATCTTCTATGTGTTCTGTTGCCCGGGGTAATACATCTGGAGTTATAATGTTAAGAAGAGCCATGCTTTCCTTGAATTGTTTGATATATTTATCAGCCAAATCCCAAACCGTTACTCCCTCTCTTTTTGCGCCTTTTTCCATTTTATCCTCACCCAAATCTTCATCACTCGTCATATGCCCGACATCGGTTATGTTCATCACCCATTTGACATCAAATCCTATATACTTCAAAAACCGAACTAATGTATCCCATTGAACATAGGCATACATATTACCGATATGTTGATTCCAATAAACAGTAGGACCACAAGAGTAAATACCGATAAAACCTTCTTTTATGGGAATAAACTTTTCTTTCTTCTTTGAAAAAGTGTTGGAAAGATAAATATCCGTCATGAACCTATTTTACATTGGATTTCGAAAAATGAAAAATGTAAGTATATTATCCTGAAGGAGGCATTCTGGTTTCGGTACTCTTGGTCAACCTTTGTAAATGTCCTTTTATGCCTGCACCAATTCTTCTGGAAGGTTTTGAGGACACTCCGATAGTTTCTTGAGGCTTACCAAGTTCCTCTTCATTTTTAACTCTTATCTCTTCCTGTTTTTCTTCTTCATCTTTTAATTTTTTCTGTTGCCTTATATCTGCAAGTTCTTTTTCGAGAGCTTGTATCATACTTCTTTTCTTTGTTTCCATTTTATTTTTTTCCTCCGGAGTAATTATCTTTTCTTGGGGTAAATTTTCAGAGGTCGGGGTTTTTGTTGCTTGTGATCCTTCTAATTTTGTTAAACTCTCGCGAGTGGTTTTTCCCATCTCAAGTGGTTCTCTCGCAATCTGTCTGGCAATCTTAAGGGCTACCTGTTTTGCGGTTTTTACACTGTCGCTTCCTATATTTCCCATATATTTTTTATAGATCTCTTCTTCCTTCTAGTGCTTCTCTTAATGTTACATCGTCTGCATACTGCAAATCCGCACCGGTTGGTATTCCCATTCCCAACCTTGAAACTTTCAGTTTCGGATTTTTATCTTTGATTTTTCCCGAAAGATACATTGCCGTGGCATCCCCTTCCATAGTCGGATTGGTAGCAATTATTACTTCATTAATTGCGTTTTCTTTGGATTCTACTCTTTTGATTAAATCCTTCACATATATCTCATCGGGTCCTATATTTTCCAAGGGTGATATCTTCCCGTGAAGAACATGGTAAAGTCCTTTGTACCTTCCTGTTTTTTCAAACGCAAAAACATCCAACGGCTGTTCAACAACCAGTATGGTTGTTTTGTCTCTTGATGTGTCCATGCATATGGGACAGGGATTATCTTCCGAAACGTTATTACAGATAGAGCAAAGTACTGTATTTTTTTTAAGTTTACTTAATGCATCCGAAAATGAATCCAATTCCTCCTGAGGAACATGCAAAAGATAATAAGATAATCTTTGTGAAGTTTTGGGTCCAATTCCTGGTAATTTTTGAAAAGATTCAATTAGTTTTGTAAGGGGTTTTGGAACTTTCATAATTTATATTTTACCAAAATTATACCCGTGATATTGTACAAGAAAAATTTTGAAGAAAGTTATAAAGACTTTAAGATTGTCCACCCAAAAGACCTCCCAAACCACCACCCATTTCCATCATTTTTTTGGCTGACTTTTTCTGAACGTTTTTAAATGCCTTATTTATTGTCTCTGTTAATTTCTTCTGTTCTTCACCTTGGTATTCTATATTGACTACCTTTTGATCTCCTGTAACAGTTACTTTATAATCTCCGTCCTCAACAGTTTCTTTTATCAGCTCAAGTTCCTTTTGCAGAGCTTTTGCCTGCTGACGCATTTTATTTAAATCCCCCAATTGTTTAAATTTATCAAACATAAAGATTATTCTATATCAAAGAGAAATTTATTGCTAATTTCCAAAAATATCTTTGGCTGCTTTTACAATATCTCCCTCCTCGCTTTCGGTTAAAACAATATCCAACTTTTCTTTCTCTTTTTTAACGGGTGCTTCTGTTAAAGTACACACAACTTTTGTAGGAATACTTATTACTTTTTCCACAACTTCCTCGAGAATCTGCCTATTCCTTAAGTCTTCCAACCTTTCTTTATGGAAGCGGTAGTAAACCCCCAAAGTTAAAGTTTTTCCATCAAAATTCATTGGTTTTGCAGCCCTTAAAAGTGCTTCAACAGACATATTAATAACTTTTACCTGAGCTAAAATCTTATTCCAAATATCCGAAGATATTTCTTTGACATTTCCTGTCATTATTTTATCCACCTGATGCAAATCTTCGGAAACAGTCTTTATAGGTTCTTTCTTTTCTTCTTTTACTACAATAATTTTATCTGATTCTTTTTGATTTTCCTTCGCATCATCTTCTTGACACCACTTAATAATTGCAATCTCCAAAGGTAATTCCTCTATATAAGCATTTGGTAAATTTTTATTGGCTTTAATTAAAAGCTCTATAAGTTTGATCAAGTCTTTGCTTGGGATATCAGAAAGAGTATCTTCGCCAATTCCCATTTTCCCCAAAAGATTTATTCTAAATTTCTCTATAAGTTTTTCTGTAAGAGACCTTGCACTCGTTCCTTTTTTGGTTAATCTTTCTACTTCGGCAAGAGATTCGTTTAATTCTCTATTAATTACATGGTTTGTAAGATTTGTGATATTAGAGGGTAATGAAGTAGACAAATATTTTTCTATCTCTTCGTATTTCCCTTTTATTTTTTCATTTATTATTTGTTCCAATATTTTTGCTCCATCCCTAAATGACCCTTCCGAATACTTGGCAATCAATTGAAGTACTCCGTTATCCATTTTTACATTTTCTCCATTCACTATTTTTTTTAGAGAACGTTCAACCTCCTCTAACGTGGCTTTATTAAAATTTATAATCGTGGTTCTTGATCTTATCGTATCTATTATTTTTTCCGGATTGGTTGTAGCCATAATAAACATTACATGCTCAGGGGGTTCTTCCAAAGTTTTCAGAAGAGCATTTGATGCCTCAACTGTCAACATATGTGCTTCATCGATTATGTAAACTTTTTTTCTAGCTTTGGCAGGAGCAAGTTTAACCGCATCCCTTAAGATTCTTACATCATCAATTCCCCTATGGCTTGCTGCATCCATTTCTATAACATCAAGGTTTGAACTTTTTAATATAGCTTTACATTGCTCACATTTGCCGCAAGGAGTAATTTTCTTACCAATATTTTCGCAGTTAACTATTGATGCTAAAATTCTGGCAGCCGAAGTTTTGCCTATTCCTTTTGGACCTGTAAACAGAAATGCTTGGGGAATATTTCCCGATATCATTATTTTTTTCAATGATTCCCTAACATTTTCGCTATCCAAGTCATCCAAAATTTTCGGTCTGTATTTTAAATAGAATGTCATAAATATTTTTCACTCCTCATGATGATGTCCCAAAAGATGCCCTGTTCCGTGCAATATCAGTTCGACAACTTTTTGTTCAATTAATTTTTGTTCTTTTTTTGCCTCTTCTACTGCTTTTTGGTAACAAACTACAACCTCACCCAAACGAATTGAATTTTCGGGCGGGTAGATAAATTTTTGTCCCACCTCACTCTCGGTAAAAGATAAAACATTGTGCAATGTATTTTCCTTTAGATATTTTTTACAAAGATCCATCATCTTACTATTTCCTACAAGAGCAATCGATATTTCCGCATTTGATTTTATACCCTTTGCTTTCAGGAAATCCCTGACAACTTTTTTTATTTTCGGAGCACTTACCGGATAATAAGATTGTTTATTAACATATACTTTTATCATCTTATTAATGCGAAAGCTTTTTTTTGACTATGTCTAGAACTCTGTTTCCGTCTGCTTTTCCCCTAACCTCCCCCATCACCATTCCCATCACTTTACCCATATCGGACATTTTTGATGCTTTTGTTTTATCTATAGCATCTTGAACTATTTTTTCTATTTCTTCGGTGGATAATTGTTTAGGAAGAAACTTTAAAAGTATTTCCATCTCTTTCTTTTCCTTATCGGCTCTATCTTGTGCTTTTGCATTCTCGTAGGCTTCTATTGCTTCCTTTCTTTTCTTGATTTCCCTGTCAACAACAACCCATTCCTCCTCTTCGGATAATTTATGTTGTTTGGCTATAAATTCATAATTTAAAGCAGAAGAAAGAAGTCTATATGTAGTAACCTTAAGAACGTCTTTTTCTTTAAGAGCCTCTGCTATTTTTGAACTGATGGTATTCGTTATCATACTTCTCTATCTTCTGAAACCTCACCTAAAAAATGAACATGCATATGTTTAACCGATGCCGCATCTCCTGCATTATGAACCAAACGAAATCCTTTTATTTTTAATTTTTCCGCAAGATCAACAGACAATTTCCCTATTGATGTCCATAATGCATCTTTGTCGGATTTAATATCTTGGATATGTTTTTTGGTAACAATCAAAAAATGAATTGGAGCTTTTGGGTATTTATCTCTAAAAACAACGAGATTATTCGTCTCTTCTTCAAAGTCTGTCTTTATTATTCCATTTACGATTTTACAAAAAACACAATCGTTCATTTGGCTATTAGTATATTAGCAAGAAGATTCTTAAACAAGTAGTTTAAAAAAGAGAGGTTATAGCTTTAGCTAATTTTTCAGGATCATGTCTGAAAAACGTGGTTTTACTTAAGAAATCTTTTTCTATGATCTTAATATCTTTATTTTTTCTCCCAAATCCTGTTAGATCATTTTTTACAGGTATGCAACCGTACTTTTTATACCATTTTGAAATTACGCTTTTGGAATGATTAATTTCCCTATTAATAAATATATATTTCAGGTTTTTCCTGCTTTCTTTTAGGTATTTTATTATTTCAAAAACAAAATCTGATGCCGCAAAACCGTCGGTTTCTCCTTTTTTAGTCATTAAATTTACAACAAATGAGATTTCCGCTTTTGATTTAATCAAAGAGGAAACGACCCCTTCTACAAGAAGCGTGGGAATAATGCTTGTATATAAATCACCCGGTCCGAAAATTACAAAATCGGCATTTTCTATTGCCAAAGACGCTTTATTAAATACTCTTGCTTTGGGATTTAAAAATACATGTTTTATATTTAATTCCGGTTTAATTCTTCTTCTGTCTATATTTGTTTCTCCAAAGACTCTCGTTCCGTCATCCAAGACTGCTACCAAATTTGTTTTATCCAAAGTTACCGGATAGACGTTGCCGTTTGACTGCAATATTCTTGCTGCCTCTTCAATTGCCTTATCCATACTACCGGTTATCTGGGTTAATGCAGCAAGCAAAAGATTTCCCACCGAGTGACCTTTAAATGTTGATCCTTTTTCAAAACGAAAGTCAAAAAGTTCCTCTAAAGTTTTTTGAGCAAAAGGAAGATCGGAAAGAGCAAGAATAGCTCTTCTGATATCACCCGGAGGTAAAATTCCCAATTCTTTTCTTAAACGTCCGGTTGACCCTCCCGAATCGCACATCGAAATAACAGCGGAGATATCAAGCGAATATTTTTTTAAGCCCGATAAAACCTGGTAAGTACCGGTTCCTCCACCTATTACAACAACCCTTTTATTCTGTATGGTATTCAGATCTTTAATCTAGCAAGTACTTCGTCAAAAGAAAGAAGTTCTTTTTTATCAGAGGTTCTTAACTTCCATTCTATTTTGTCTCCCGTTTCTTTTGAAACCACCAATCTTACCGGAATTCCTATTAAATCTGCTTCGGCGAATTTTTCACCGGCGGATACATCCCTATCGTCCAATAAAACTTCTAGACCTTTATCTTCTAATTTTTTGTATATCTTTTTGACTTTGGATTCTTTATTATCCTTACTCTTAAGATCAATTAAGTGTACGTCAAACGGTGTCATTGCTTTATTCCAAATAATACCCCTTTCATCATGCGATACTTCGACCCATGCCCCCAATACTCGAGTAGGGCCTATACCGTAACTTCCAAACCAAACGGTTCTTTTTCTGCCTTCTTTATCGGTATAATAAACCCTCATTCTTTCGGAAAGCCAGGTTCCCAAAGGAAAGATATTTCCAACTTCAATTGATTTTGCCTCTTTAACTTTCCCCTCTTTACATTTGGGACATAAATCACCGGGTTTCCCTTCATAAATTTCTTTGTTATAACTCCAATCACACTTATCGCAATGAAATATCATATCCTCACCTGTATTGCAAAGTACTTGGAATTCATGAGTATGTTTATCGGTAAATACTCCACCTGATGCTTCTGAAATTTTAAAATTAAATCCCAATCGTTTAAATATTTTGCTATAAGCACCCTTAACTTTCTGATAATAGGCCATCAAATCCTCTTCGCTTGCGTGGGCTGAATACAAATCCTTCATCATGAACTCGCGACCCCTAAGAATGCCGCTTCTGGGTCTTGCTTCATCCCTAAACTTGGTTGAAAAATGATAAACAGAAACAGGCAAATCTGTATAGCTTTTGATGTTTTTTCGAAGTAAATCCAGAACTATTTCTTCATGGGTAAAGGCAAGTCCGTATTCACGACCGGACATCTTAAATTGATACATAATCTCTTTTGCTTTTTCCCAACGACCGGTTTCTTCCCAAATGCTTCTTGGATGCAAAAGAGGCATAAGCATCTCCAAACCTCCTATTGCATTCATTTCTTCGCGGATTACTTGGTTAATCTTCGTTATTACTCGCCAACCTAAAGGTAAAATAGTCCAGCTCCCCGCCATCAGTTGGTCTATAAATCCTGCACGTACAAGAAGCTTGTGGTTAATGCTTTCTGCGTCTTTTGGGGCTTCTTTCTTGGTTTTTGGAAAAATTTCTGATTGCAACATATAATAATATAGTTTATCAGTTTATCAGCTTATCTTATCTATTTCAAAAAAGATTGGATAAATCCAGAAATACTACCTGTAACCATCAATCTTTGGATATCGTGTGCAGTAATTGCCAAAAGAAGCAATATTAAAATAACCATTCCAATCGCATGAATCATGTTTTCCGCTTTAGGAAGAACTTTCCTTCCCAAAATCCCCTCCAAAGCTATAAAAAGAAGTCTTCCGCCATCAAGTGCGGGAAATGGCGCTATATTTAGAATAGCCAAATTTACGGATAAAATGCCTATAAAATTAATTAGTGTTAATATACCTACTTTAGCCGCTTCACTGGTTAAGGCGAAAATTCCGATTGGTCCCGAAACTTCCGTGGGAACTTTACCTGAGAATATCTCTGCAAATATTTTTACAAAACCGTTAATTACCGTATTCCCCCAAAAAAGTGCATCTTTAAAACCGTAATAAATTCCAACAAAAGGTCTTTGCCAAATTGGCGGAAAGTATATTTCGGTCGAACTTATTATTACCCCCAAAGGTCCTTCGTCGTCTGGAGGATTTTCCCTGGGTGTAACGCTTATTTTCTGTACGCTGCCGTCTCTTTGAATGGAAAGCTGTATCTTTTTACCTTTTCTTTCCTCAACGGCATTTATAAAAGCTTGGGTTGTCGTAATGTCCTGGTTATCAACTTTTTTCACAATATCTCCCGCTACGATTTTAGCTTCCTGAGCCGGAGAATTTGCGGCAACATCCAAAATTCTAACGTCCTTTGTTTGCCTGGGAATTCCAGAGAATGAATATACAATCGTAAAAGCAATAATCGCTAGTAGAAAATTCATTACGACTCCTGCTATAACCACACCAGCTCTTACTTTCTTGCTTTTCGTTAAAAAGGCTTTTTTAGTTTTGGTTATTTCTTCTTCTCTATTCTCTCCATGAAGCCTAACAAATCCTCCGAAAGGAAGCAGATTTATCGAATATATTGTCTGGCCTACTTTTTTACCCCAGATTCTTGGAGGAATACCGAATCCGAATTCTTCCACCCAAATTCCCGCTTTTTTTGCAGCAAAATAATGTCCTGCTTCATGGGCAATCACCAAAATCGACAAAACCAGTAAAAATACCAAAATTGAACCTAACATTTGCTGAAGTTAAGTATAAAGGAGCACCAGTCAAAGCGCAAGCGTACCTAAAATTTAAATCTGAAGAAGATCTTGTTTTTTATTTTCTCCTGCCTCGTTAATCCTGTTTATGTATTCGTCGGTAATTTTCTGAATATTCTTTTCTCCCTCAAATTTTTCATCTTCCGAAATTTGCTTCTCTTCAAAGTTTTCTTTAATATCCCTCATTGCCTCTCCTCTAATTTGTCTTATCATAATTCTCCCGTTTTCCAGTTTGGTTGAAAGAAGTTTTATATATTTTTCCCTGTCTTCCGTAGTCATTACGGGAAAATTAATTCTTATTATTTCTCCATCAACCATTGGGTTTAAACCAATATTTGCTGATAATATCCCTTGTCTTATTTCCCCGATTATGGATTTATCCCAGGGATCTATAACAAGAGTTTGAGCATCTGTAGATGTGATCGTTGCAAGTTCTTGAATTTTCAACTTTTGTTGTCCTTTATAAACATCAACCAAAAGACTATCAATTACAGCACTTGTTGCTCTTCCAGTACGAAGTGATGATATATCCGACAATACGAGGTTTACAACCTGCTGCATCTTATTTCTTATTGAAGATTCATCCATAAAGATGTTTTAACTTTCTCTTTAAGTTATTTCTTACCTAATTCTACACGATAAAATCTACCTATACGAATATTTTCTCCTGTTTTGGCAATAACCTCTTTAACCAAATCCGATATCTTTTTTGTTGGATCTTTTATAAACTCCTGGTTTTCCAAATCTTTAGCGTCTTTTGGGTTCATTGATGCCACCTGTAAAGCAATGTTGTGTCCTAGGTTTTTAAAAAGTCCATTTCGGGAAACAAAATCTGTTTCGCACATTATTTCAATTATGCTTGCGACTTTACCCGAATGATGTACATAAGTTTCTACCAACCCTTGAGAGGTTTCTCTATCGGTTCTTCTTGCGGCTTTCTCAAAACCTTCTTTTTTTAAAACATCTGTGGCTTTTTTCTCATTTCCTTTTAATTCCTCTAGTACCTTTTTGACTCTGATAACAGGCGCGCCGGTTTCTTCTCTTAACTTTTTGATTAAATCTGTAGAAATTTTCATGAAATTTTTTAATTTATTTTGACTTAAGTTCTTTTGTATTGGGTTTTGATTTCCCTTCCAGTATAGCGTCTTTTATCAAATCCAAGACATAATCAAGAGCTTTCTTGGCATCGTCATTCATGGGAACTGCATAATCAACCAAATCGGGGTCTGCATTGCTATCTACTATTCCCACTGTTTCAATACCCGTAAAATTTGCCTCTTTTGCGGCTCCTATTTCTTTCTTGATATCTATAATTATCATCAAATCGGGTCTGACATTCATCCCGGAAAGCCCCCCAAAAAATCTTTCCAGTCTTACTATTTCTCTATCTATAAGTAACCTTTCTTTTTTAGTAAGGTTTTTATAAGTTCCTGCTTCTTTATCAATCTTCATCTTCTCGAGTTTATCGATGGATTTTTTTACCTGTTCGAAATTGGTTAGGGTTCCTCCAAGCCAGCGTTCATTTACATAAAGAATATTGGTTTCCTTGGCAATTTGGGCAATCTTTTCCTTTACCTGCTTTTTTGTACCGATAATTAATATATTTTTCCCTTCTTTTGAAGCTTTCTTAATAACTCCCAAGGCCTCCTCCAAAGCTTGCTTGGTTATTAATAAATCAAAAATATGAACACCCTCTTCACCCTGATAAATATAGGGTTTCATCTTGGGATTCCAACGCCTTATCTGATGCCCAAAATGTGCACCAGTTTCCAAAAGTGTTTGTAATGATACGTCTGTCATTTAATAAATCTCCTTAAGTCATTCATCAGCCTGGGGTTTCCAGGAGATCTGGCTGATGTGTTTCCCCGTATTCTATCAGTTAAATTCTTGTGTTTCAACCCGAATGCAAAGCAATTGCGATTAAAGTACTCATCCCATATTGCACAATCAACGTTTAAAAAAGTACACTTGAAATATTAATGCAGAAAATTAACATAAAAAAATTAATTTTATTCGTTCTTTTCTTGGGAGCACTTACCGGTGCGGGAATTACAACCTTTCTCTACTCTAAACTTTCCAAAACACTAATTAAGAAAAATCCAGAAGAAAAATCATCTCTGCTGTCATTACCTAATCCAAATGAACTTCCGAATAATAAATCCACCAACATACTTCTTTTGGGTTATGGCGGTGCCGGACACGACGGCAGTTTTTTAACCGATTCAATGATTGTTGTAAACATCAATACCGAAAATTCAAAGGTAAATATAATATCAATTCCCAGAGATCTTTGGCTAGCCATACCTAGTGATTGGGATTCAACAACAAATAATAAAATAAACGAAGCATATTCTATCGGTGGAAACGATACTAAATATGCCAATAAAAAACCTGAATTTAGAGGTGATATGGGTCGAGGAAATTTGGCAAAGTATGTAGCTGGCCTGGTTGTCGGAATGCCAATCAATTACTTTATTGCCGTTGATTTTGGCGGTTTTGCAAAAGCAATCGACCTTTTGGGAGGTATCGAAGTTGATGTGTCCAACACCTTTGACGATTATTTTTATCCCGTAAAAGGATTGGAAAATGAAACTTGCGGTAAAAGTCCTGAAGAAATAGCATACCTCCATAGTAAATACTCTGGTTTTGATTTGGAGAAACAATTTACCTGCCGTTATGAACATTTACACTTCGATAAAGGAAAACAAACAATCAAGGGTGAAGCTGCCTTGAAATTTGTCCGTTCCAGACACTCCAACGAAAGCGGTGGAGATTTCTCAAGATCCTTAAGACAATTTGCTGTATTGACCGGAATAAAAAACAAAATTTTAAATCTTGAGATAATCACAAAAGCCGATCCCGTTTTTGATAAATTGGTGGAGAATGTTAAAACCGATATGGATGCAAATGGAATAAGAACTTTGGTAAATATATTAGCAAATTTAGATTCTTATAGAACAATAGAGATAAACCTAACCGACCAAAATGTACTTCAACAAAGCAAAAGCAGCACGGGTCAATTTATTCTTGTTCCTAAAGAAGGAGTAAATAAGTGGACTCGGGTTCAAAACTATATTTTTTCAGAACTTAAGTAAAACTAAATTAGATATCAATTTTATTAATCTCTTTCTCAATTTTTACCTTCCAATTATTATCTTTAATCAAATCCAAATTTATTTTTACATTCTCTAAAGCTGATGATGCAGATGCTTTTGCGAAATGAAGCGCTGAAGCTGCATCGGATTTGGCGTTTTTATTACCAATCGTAAAAATCTCTTTTGCTAATTTTACAACTTCAGATGAAGAAAGAGCTGTTTCTAAAGGTATGAGGGTTGCTTTTTTTAATGCTTTTTGCATTGCGAGATCTCTTTTATTTCCCTTTGGTAATTTAAAAATAAGCACAACATCCTCAAATGCTTTTGCATCTTTATCTGCAAGATTAATAAGTTTATTTTTATTTTTTACTGCTTTAATTTTTATTTCTTTTATTTTTTGGGTTGATTTTTCGTATCCTTTTTTACCGATTGTTAAATTGGCAACCATTTCAACCAAAGATGCTCCCATTGCACCCACAAAAGCTGCAGCAGAACCACCTCCCGGGGTTGGCATTGAGGATGATAAATCTTTTAAAAATTTACTAATTTTTTGTTCTTTTATCATATTATTCGAAAAGTCTTTTTTCCAAAATTTGATCGGATTTAAACGTATCTGCCTTATAAGTATATCTTAAGGCTCTTGTTATAGATTCCAAGGGAATCATTCCGTAAATTTCAGAGCTTTTTATTTTAACATTAAACATTTTTGCCCATTTTTCGATTTCCCTAAAAGCTTCATCAAAATTTGTTTTTTCGAAATCTACCAAATTCATGGATACTTGTGCAAATCCTCCTACATTAAATCCCAAGGCTTTAACCCCTACCAATCCTCCGTCTCTTTCTCTGATTTTTTTTGCTATCTTTTTACCGATCGATATATCTTTGGTATCCAAATTAACGTTAAATGCAACCAAATATTTCCTTGCTCCTATAACAACCGCCCCTGCCGTTGGATGAAGTATTGAAGGTCCAAAGTCCGGTTTTCTGTCGGGATTAATTTTAATTTCTTTCTTTAACCCTTCGTATTCACCTTTCCTGACATCTGCTAAATTTACCCTTTCCTTTCTGGTTGCACTATCTTCATATAAATAAACGGGGATTTTTAACTCTTTGGCAACTCTTACTCCTAATTTTTTGGATAAACTTACACACTCTTTCATACTTACACCTGAAATTGGTATAAAGGGAACTACATCTGTTGCTCCTATTCTCGGATGTTCCCCTTTATGTTTATTCATATCAATAAGTTTTGTAGCAACTTTTATCGATTCCAGGATAGATTCCAAAACATCTTGGGGAGATCCGACTATGGTAAAAAGACAGCGGTTGTGGGATTTGTCATACTCCAACTCAAATACTTTTACTCCTTTTACCTTTTTAGCGGTACTAAATATTTTATCTATTACTTTTTTATTTCTTCCTTCCGAAAAATTCGGAACGCACTCAATGAGTTTTTGCATTAGAAGTATTATACACTTAAAAATGCAATTTGCCTGGAAGTTTAGGGCTTTTTTCTATATAACTTATAAGATCTTTTGTTATATCGGATATTGGTCTTTCTCCATCAATCCCAATCATTAAATCAGGAATTTTTCGCATAATATATCCATAACCTTGATATGCTTTCTCAAGGTGTTCCAACTTCTCAAATCTATCAATACCGTTATTTCTTTTGTTAATTCTTTCCATACAGATATGGGGTTTCACATCCAAAAAGAATGTGTAGTCGGGAAGAATAAATTTACTCTGTATAAATAAAAGCCAATCTTTATCTAATCCTGCGATATTTCCAAACGCCGGAGTTGACGCAATATATCTATCACCAAGAACTACATTTCCTTGAGTTTTTAAAAACTTTACTATTCCAGTTCTTTCGTTTAGCAAGTCATCCGAACGGTCTGCAATAAACATTAATTGTAAAGTCTGATCGTCAATTGTTAGTCCCCGTCTTAATACCCAATTAATTGAAGCTCCTGCCGGACCGTAAGTTGGTTCTTTAATAACCTGGATTCCACCTTTTTGGTACTTGAAACGTTCGGTGAAATAATTTCTTAAACATTCAATTTGTGTTGAATTGCCCGAACCGTCTAAACCTTCAATAACTATAAATAATCCCGGATATGGATTTATTTTATATTCTGCCGTAAATGTATGATTTATTCTTTCAGTCATGTAAATATTTTAAATGGTAGAAAATATAATATTAACTTGAGGTTCTTACAGGAACTTCGTGGCAGTGTCTGCATCTAGCCTGGTATTGCTCGTTTCCTCCAACTACAATTATTGGTTCGTCGAAATATGCAGGTCTTGTCATCCCTTTTTCTATCATCAATCTTTGTGTTCTGGAGGCAGGTCCGCCGCATATTGCACATCTTGCCTGCCTTTTCTTTACATAGTCAGCTTCTATCAACAAATCAGCCATAGGACCAAAAGTTTTACCTCTAAAATCTGAGTGAAGTCCGGCAACTACAACTTGTATCTTTTTGTCAGCTAACTCTTTACATACTTCGGTTAATTTCGTGTCAAAGAATTGAGCCTCATCAATACCTACTACTTGCACTCCTTTATTTAAATTATTAAGTATTTCTGGGGAATTGGCTATTGAAGTTGCCGGGAAGGAAATCAAATCGAATGTGTTTATAGTACCGTCTCCTCTTCTATCATCAACTTCTGGCTTAAATGCTTGGACATTTAATTTTGCATATTGAGCTTGTCTTAAAATCCAAATCAATTCATCGGACTTTCCACTAAACATTGGGCCTACTATAACTGTTATAGAACCCTCATTATTTCTGTGTAAAAATTCTGGACTTGATTCTACTCTACTTGGCATTTATTAAAGCCTCCATAACCATTTGCGTAACAACTTTTTCGTTAATAATTTTTTCATTTTCCAATTTACTTTTTCCTCTTTCAAATTCCTTAATTATTGAAGGTTTGTCGCTTCTCACAACTCTTTTATCGAAAGGTAAATTAGATACTGATTCAACAAACAAATCCATCTCACCTTTTCGAATATACGAACCGTAAATATGGAAACTATCGCTAATATCTATATATCTACCCGGTAAAACATATTCTCTAGAGACCATAGATATCCTTTCGGCTATCTCCCTTTGTAAATCTGTTAAGGCAAACATGTTCATAAAACAAGCCTTATAAGCATCGCGACTTCTCCAGTGGGTATTCATTTCAAGAAGATAGTCGCTACTTGATTTTACGACCCTGCACCAGATTCGCTGAAGACAAGGGGGTTCATGGTGCTTCATATCTATCCAGGGTACCCAGGTAATCGCTTGGGATCTTCTTGAGTGAGGAGTATCCGATAAATTTAGAATAATTTGATTTATTTGATCTGTCATCGGAAAATTTATTTCTTTTTCGACAACTTCCTCTAATTTATCCCAACTACCAATTCCAGGCCAATTGAAAATTCTATCGTGGTAGCTGTAACTCCAACCTCTTCCCCGTACATTGGAATCATGAACTCCATTTACAACTTCCTGTCTATAAATTTCCAAATCGTCATATCCACATGGTAAAGCTTTATGAATTCGGGGTTCCTGCAATGGATTTGAGACAAC
>DATEXQ010000028.1:0-6286 GCA_035256745.1 Patescibacteria group bacterium | reverse complement strand
AACTCATTTAAAAGTTTTATGGCAGTTTTTGGTCCTATTCCTGGAACTCCAGGATAATTATCAGAGGGATCACCCACAAGGGCTTTGTAATCATCAATAAGCGATGCTTTAACTCCCATTTTTTGTAAAACCTCTTCTTCTCCCATCAGTTTTCCTTGGGACATTCCGGAAACTGGCATATAAACTTTAATCCTTTTTGTTACAAGCTGAAGAATATCTTTGTCTCCTGTTACGATAACTACATCTTCTTTTACTTTTTGGGAAATCGTACCAATTAAATCATCTGCCTCAAACCCCGATTTTTCGAAATAAGGAATGTTAAAAGCTTTAATTACTCTTCTGGCTTTAGCAAATTGGCTAATTAGTTCATCCATTGTTTGCGGACGTTGGGCTTGGTAATCTTTAAATACTTTATTGCGAAAAGTTGGCTCCGGTGTATCAAAACAAACCGCAATATGGGTAGGTTTTAAATCCTGTATTACGCGAAGAAGCATTGAGACAAGTCCATAAACTGCATTAATGGGTTCCCCTGATTTTGCGGTCAAAGGCGGAAGAGCATGATACGCTCTATGTAAAATTGCATTGCCATCAATTAAAACCAGCTTTCTCATGAAGATATTTTAGCAAGTTTTTGACAAAGAAGTTATTTTTTGGGTTTAGGACCGACAATTTTTTCAAAAACGTCTCTGGTTATGGTCTCTTCCTCCAAAAGTTTTTCTACCACTTCACCCAACTTCTTAGTTCCACCTTTTATAATAATCAAGGCTTCTTTATAACCCGATTCTAATATTTTTTTTATTTCGTTGTCCACCTTTTCCTGCATGGAGGGAGAGATTTGGGCAGGTTCATAGAAATTAACTGCACCAAAATCTCCTGTCTCGTATTGAGGACCAAAATTAATCGGTCCTAAAGAACTCATACCAAATTCAACTACCATCGCTCGTGCAAGTTGGGTCGCCTTTTCAATATCATTTGCCGCACCTGAGGTCATCTCATTAAATACAACTTCCTCTGCTGCACGGCCTCCCAACATGGCGGTTATTTGCTGTAGCATTCTTGATTTTGTTTCGTGTGTTCTGTCCGATGCAGGAGGAATCAGGGTATGTCCCAAGCTCATTCCTCTTGCCACAATTGATATTCTTTCCACTGGATCCATTTTGGAAAGATAATGGGTAACTATGGCATGACCTGCTTCATGGTAGGCGGTTATTTTTTTATCTTCTTCACTTTGGAGCCTTTTCTTGGCAGGACCAAGTTTCACTTTAGTTGCTGCTTCTTCTATATCATCCATCTCTATTGCATTTTTATTTTCCCTAGCTGCCAGAATCGCAGCTTCGTTTAACATATTTTCCAAATCTGCTCCCGAAAATCCAACTGTCCTATCGGCAACTTTTGCCCAATCAATCCCCTTCTCTGTTTGTGAAGCCTTTACAAACTTCTTACCTCTTGCGTGAATTTTTAGAATCGCCTCTCTTCCTTCTTTATCCGGCATATCAAGCATTACTCTTCTGTCAAATCTTCCGGGTCTTAAAAGTGCTGGATCCAATAAATCTCCCCTATTTGTTGCAGCAATTATTACCACATTATCGTTGGGTGTAAATCCATCCATCTCCACCAAAATTTGATTCAAGGTTTGCTCTCTTTCGTCATGTCCTCCGACAAAACCTCTTCCTCTTTGTCTTCCTATGGCATCAATTTCGTCTATAAAAACAATCGCCGGAGCAGAAGCCTTTGCCTGGCCAAAAAGGTCTCTGACTCTGGATGCTCCAACACCAACTAACATTTCCATAAATTCACTTCCCGCCATGCTGAAAAATGACACTCCTGCTTCACCTGCTACAGCCCTTGCTAAAAGAGTTTTTCCAACTCCAGCCGGACCAAAAAGAATCACTCCTTTGGGGGTCCTTGCTCCGATTCTTCTATACTTGGCTGGGTTTTTTAAGAAATCAACTACTTCTTCCAACTCTTTTTTTGCATCTTCTACACCCGCTACATCATCAAAAGTTGTATCTTGTCTGCCTTTGGCAAAAAGCTTAGCCTTGGAACGACCAAAAGAGAAAATATCCTGTGCTCCTTTATTTTGGGCTTTTATGATAAAAATGAAAAATACTGCCATTAAGATAATTGGCAATAATATTCCCAAAACATCTCCCAAAGCTTTAGTTAACGATTGGTCAACGATATTGTAATTAACGCTTGTGGGTTCTATACCGTCTTTTGAAAGAAGTTCTGCAAAGCTTTCAGTCGATTCCTTGGTAGATATTTTTGTATTTCCGTCGTTATAAGTTAGTATCAGTTTATTGTCTTGAACCTCAACTTGCTTTACTTTCCCGTCTTTAACATCGGAAATTGCCTGTGAAGTATCAATTTTTACATCACTTCTTTTTAGTTCGAAGAATGAAATTATAAAAGGTAAAAAGAAAACAATAATAAAAGCCGTTAGAATAATTTTCCAAAGGTTAAACTTAACTTTTAATTCAATTTTTTTTCTATTCTTTAAATTGGTTTCTGGCATAATTTAAACTCTCCTTTAACTTTCTAGGATTATATATTTATCTTACTCGTATATGCAATTCTTTGGTAGATAAGGGGCTGACAAATAATAGCTCAAAAAACCTTTGTTCCGGGATAAATATTTTTATCAGGCACCAAAAGAACACAATTTTCTCCGTCCTCCTCTTCTGCCGCCAATATCATGCCTTGAGACTCTTCACCCATTATTTTCTTGGGTTCCAAGTTAAAAACAAATATAAAAAATTTTTCTTTTAAATCATCGGGTTGATACCACTTTCTTATACCTGCAAAAATAATCCTTTTACCCAAATCTCCAAAATCTACCTCCATTTTGATTAATTTCTCGCTCCCCTCAACTTCTTCGGCATTCTCAATTTTGCCTACTCTTAAATCTGTTTTGGAAAAATCATCATAATTGATATTTATCATATGCTTAATAATACTCCAAATCGAAGCTAAAGGTAAGAATATATTTAAATTTATTTTGTGGCTGCGAGAGGGATCGAACCTCTGATCTTACGCTTATGAAACGTCTGCTCTACCACTAAGCTACGCAGCCAGATAGTCCCAGTAAATATGTTGCGGGGCTGGGGGTCGAACCCAGCCTGGAAGATTATGAGCCTTCCGTGCAGCCGTACACTACCCCGCACGTTTTCAAGTTCAACTATCTTACCAAAAATTGAGGTTTTTAACAAGCTCAAAGGAATAAATTCAGCCATCTTTTCCAGTTGGCATCAGGCAGGACTTCTTCTTCTACTTCATCTTTTGGAGCCAAGCTTCTTAATGTTTCTGCATCGGGTAAAATAACTACGATTTCCCCTTCTTTTACCAATCCCAGATTGTTTCTTATTTGCTTTTCAATATACTCAGGGCTTTTTATTTCTTCAAGTTTTTTTTGTAAATTTTGATTTTCTTCTCTTAATTTATTTACCCTAGCTTCTTCTTCGGATATCTTTGTATAAGCTTTCCTTGTTCTTGAAACATTCCTTACCAAAGACAAAACAAACATTAATAAGAAAAAGATAAGTACATAGTTAGAAATTTTCTTTAAACCAGTCTTAAATCTATCTGCTCTTTTATTAGGCATAAATTGTTCCTTTAGCTTCCTATAATGTTACTTTGAATGTTGACGCAAAATTAATTTGTGTTATCATATAGTTTAATACTATTAAGTTTAAGGTCTGTTGCTAATTAATAAATTTTTAAGTAATTAACTATTAGATTAGGTATTAAAACAGGCATAAACTAACATAACTTTCTAGATTTTACTTAACTTAGATATTAATAAAAAATTATCTATGACTCAAGAGACACTAAAAAATCTGCTCCCAAAATTTATCAAAGACCTGGAAAACAAGGGGCGTTCACCCTCTACAATCCTAGCCTATAGAGCTGATTTGGAACAGATGATATCTTTTGTAGAAGGCAAACAAAAAATCTATCCAGAACAAATCGGCCAAGAAATCATTGAGGCTTTTAGAGATTCTCTGCTTTCTCAAAAATATACTCCCAAAACAGTATCTAGAAAATTAAATGCAGTTAAAACATTTTTCAGATACTTACTTTCCGAAGGATATCTGACTAAAGATCCGTCTCTTTCTGTCGCCCATCCACAAATTGAAACATCATTCCCTAAATACTTCTCTCCCCTACAATACAGAGCACTAAGGGATGTTGTAAGAGATGACAGAAGAGTTGCAGCCATCGTCGAACTGATTCTACAAACAGGAATGAGAATTTCAGAGGTAGGTAACCTTAAACTAAGTAACATAAAGGCAGATAAAGTCACAATAGAAGCTTATGCAACCCAAGCTGAAAGAACTATTCCTTTGAATAAACCTGCAAAGTACGAGGTTGACAAATATCTTAAGGAGCGCCCTAAAACAGATTCTCCATATCTTTTTGTAAGTAAAAACGGAAAACCTTTGGCTGTTAGAAATATCAGAGCTGCAATTGATAGATATATGCAGAAATCAGAAATTGTAGGATATTCTGTAAATGATTTAAGGACCACTTTTATTATTCAAAATTTAAAAGCGGGTGTAGATTTGGTTCTTCTTTCCCAAGTGGTAGGACATAAAAGATTATCAACAACGGAACGTTACCTAGGACTAGCGGAAGTAAAAGAACCGGGTAAAAAACAAACTTTGGAAGAATTGTAAATAACCAACCTCTATTTATAATTATAATTCGGTGGAGCCGCTTGGAGTCGAACCAAGTACATCGATCTTATAAGGATCGCGTTCTGCCGGTGAACTACGGCTCCGAACTACGATATTCTATCATTCCTCGCTCTCACCTTCAATTTTGGATCCAATAATACAAAAATTAAAATATCAGGAAAATTTAAATGAAGGATATTTTTAGTTAAAGCTTTGCTCTTCGGGTAATTTCGGCCTCAATCAATCTTTCATCATGGCCATATTTAAGCCTGCTCATTTCTCTTATTATTTCTGCAACTCTTGGATTTTGTCTTTCCTTTAATTTTTCCATATCTTTAGTTACATCCATGGAAAAAGGAGTTACGGGTTCGTTGTGGACGATTGTTTTAACGTAAGCATGATATCTTTCAACGTTTAAAAGATCATCCTCACCAAAAACTGGGGTAAATTCGTGCTGAAGATAATTTGCATCCGTAACCCCAACTCTGAAAGAGACTATTGTCCCTACATTCCCAAATATAGCATTTTTGACATCTTCCTCAACTTGACCAATAAATTGATTGGAAACTGTTAAATTAAGTTTATATTTTCTTGCTTCTGAAAGAATAACTGCAAAATCGGGTGTGGCAAAATTTTGAAATTCATCAACATAAAGATAAAAATCGCGTCTATCATCCTCTGGAGTATCTTGCCTGCTCATTGCTGCCATCAATATTCTTGGAACAAGAACCAACCCCAAAAAGTTGGAATTCTCTTCTCCGATTTCCCCCTTTGCCAAATCAATCAAAAGAATTTTCCCTTCATCCATTATTTTTCTGAAATCAAAAGAGCTTTGAGATTGTCCGATTATATTTCTGATCATTTTGTTTGTTACGAATCGGCCAAACTTTGAAACTGTATAATCCAAAACTTCGGACTTATGAAAATCTGCAGTTTGGGCTATCTGGTCTGTCCAATAACGCTTTACAATGGGGTCTGTTACTTTGGGAAGAAGTTCCTGGGTAAAATTGGAGTCTGTCATTGTCCTCATCACTTCAACAAAAGTTCCTCCTTCCATACCCTGCATTACCGTAAGCATTGCATTTCTTACTCCGTGTTCAAACCTGGGTCCCACTATCCCGGTTTTATAGGGGTCAAAAAGTTTATACATCATGTTTATAACGGCTGTAGCTGCAAAATGCTGTTCGTCTTCATTCTTGGCTTCAAGAAGATTTAATCCCATCGGTCTTTCGGTATCTCCAGGGTAAAAGTAAATTACATCTTCTGCCCTTTCCGGAGGAATAAGTGTTAAAAGCTCTCGAACCGTGTCGTGGGGATCTATAAAACAAACACCTCTCCCTGCCTTAATATCCTGGAGTAACATTTCAATCATCAACTGAGACTTCCCCACACCAGTTTTACCGATAATATAAATGTGCCTTCTTCTATCTTCATCGGAAATAAATACTTGCCTTCTTATGCCACGATAGGCACTTGTCCCCAAGAAAAGTCCTTCTGTGGGAATTTCTGAAGGGGCAGGAGCAGATTTTGCATAAAGCCAGTGGATATGGGGTGTTGTAATAGTTTTGTTGGGAAAATGAAATATACCGGCGAGTTCTTCCGAATTTAAG
>DATEXQ010000027.1:0-4281 GCA_035256745.1 Patescibacteria group bacterium | reverse complement strand
ACATATGATTTAGAAATTGAAAAAACACATAATTTTATTGCTGATGGAGTTGTAGTGCATAATTCGATTTATAAATTCAGGGGTGCCGCAATTTCCAATATTATGTATTTCAAGAAAGATTATAAAAAAGTTAAAACCGTTATTTTAACCCAAAACTATCGATCGACGCAGACAATATTAGATTCAGCCTATAAATTAATTCGCCATAATGCGCCGGATACTTTGGAAGATAAGTTGGGGATAGATAAAAACCTAATAAGTGTGAGAAACCCAAAGGGCGGTGACGAAGTGGTCTTTATTCATGAAGATCGGGTCGAAAACGAAGCGGATGAAGTAGCAAAAGAAATTGCTAATCTAATAGCAGATTCTTCTTCCAAGACTACTAGAAAAAAGTATGAATATAAGGATATTGCAATACTGGTTCGGGCCAACAACCACTCAGAACCTTTTTTAAGGGCACTCTCCCGGCACGGAATTCCTCATCAGTTTTTGGGTCCAGGAAGGCTTTTCAGACAACCCGAAATAGTTGATCTAATTTCTTATTTAAAGGTTTTATACGATTTTGAGGATTCCGTTTCGATGTATAGACTTCTCTCAATTGATTATTTTAATCTTGCGGTAAGAGATTTGATAACAATTTCCAACTATGCCAGGCGAAAGAATTTATCTATATTTAAAGCCGCCGAAGACACGGACAACCTTTTCGTTAGAGATGAAACCAAAAAGAAGATTAAGAAAATCCTGGGGATAATAGAAAAACACCAAAAACTTATTAAAAAAGAAACGACAGGACAACTTTTGTACTATTTTTTGGAAGATACCGGACTTATTCAAAAACTTCTAAGTCCCGATACACCCGAAGCGGAAAGAAAAGCCCTAAATATTTCAAAGTTTTTTGACAAACTGAAAACTTATGAGGTAGAACACGAAGACGCTTCTGTAAATGCGGTTTGTGATTGGATTGATTTGGCAAGTGAGCTTGGGGAGTCTCCGCTTGCAGCGGACACCGATTGGACCGACATCAACGCGGTTAATATTTTAACGGCTCATTCGGCAAAAGGTTTGGAATTTCCGGTTGTTTTCTTGGTTAATTTGGTCAGCCAGCGTTTTCCGACAATTGAAAGACGGGAACAAATTCCGATACCGGATGAGCTGATAAAAGAAGTGTTACCTATGGGAGATTATCATTTAGAGGAAGAAAGAAGACTTTTTTATGTCGGGATGACAAGAGCAAAAGACAAGCTTTTCTTTACAGCCGCGGATTACTATGGTGAGGGAAAAAGGGAGAAAAAGCTATCTCCCTTTATTTTCGAAGCACTGGGAGAAGGGACGGTTGGAAGCGAGTATATGGAAGATAAAAGTGAACAGCTTTCTTTTCTGGATTATGCTGCCGAGAAGGTTCAACTGCCGACTACCGAACACAAGCTACCCATTCACATTGATTATCTTTCCTATTCCCAAATTGAAACCTTCAGAACCTGTCCTCTGCACTTTAAATTAAAATATATCTATAAACTTCCTACTCCTCCAACTTCATCCCAAAGTTTCGGGAATACTTTCCACATAACAATGAAAACCTTTTACGAGAAGTTTAATCAAGGCCAGAAACCAACCCTTGGTTTAATATATAAAGCGCTTGAGGAGAACTGGATTAATGAAGGATATATAGATAAGTCTCACGAGAAAGGTTCATATAACAAGGCAAAAAGATTTTTGAGATTTTATTTGGAGAATTATTTTGATCCGAAAATTAAACCGGCTGTTTTAGAGCAACCATTCACCATTAGACTTAACTCTCTGAGAGTCGGAGGAAAAATAGACAGGGTTGATGTACACGGTGACGTTTTAGAAATTATCGATTATAAGACAGGGGCTAAACCCTTAACCCAAAAAGAAGCGGAGAGAGATTTACAACTTTCAATTTATGGGCTTGCCGCAACCTCTATTCCTGAATATCCGTTTGATAGAAAGCCGGAAAAAGTTAAACTTTCCTTAATGTATTTTGATACACCGCAAATAGTTACGACGACGAGAATGGGAAAGGATTTGGAAGAAGCGAAAAAGGCAATTGAGAACTATAAAAGACAAATTGAGGAGTCAGATTTCAAGTGTTTGGGAAACATGCTTTGTGAAACCTGCGAGTATAAATTATTTTGCCGCGCTGAAGATAAATAAAATGAAAATTGATAAAAGCTGGTACGTAAAACCGAAAGATAAAAATTTTCCAGTGACTGTAGCTGCGGGAGGAGTTGTTATTAGGAAGCATGGCAATAACTTGTATATTGCTTTATTAAGAGATAAGAGGTTTGAAGATTATATGTTGCCTAAAGGAGGATCCGAGAAAGGAGAAAACCCGGAAGTTACGGCAAAAAGAGAAATTTGGGAAGAAACAGGATTAAACAATTTAAATATGATTTGTAAGCTTGGAATTAAAGAAAGACTAACTTTTGAAAAAAACGAATGGAGGAAGGCTCATTATTTTCTTTTTGTAACAGATCAGGTAAATGGAGAACAAAAATTACAAGCCGGAGAAGAAGACTACGTAATTGAATGGCATGATATAGATAAATTACCCCCGATGTTTTGGCCGGAACAAAAAGAATTAATAAAAGAGAATAAAGAACAAATAAGAAAGCTACTTAAATAGTATTATCTTTGGTTTAATTCCCTTAATGCATCCTTAGCTATCCATTGGGCGGATTTGGAATTTGGAAAAGATATCGTTATTTCTTTTGCCAAATCCTTAGACTTTTCCTTTAGATATGGATTGCGTTTACCTATTTGTCTTAAGGCCCAATTAACGGCTTTTTTAACATAATTTCTCTCGTCGGTTACGCAATTTTTAATAAAAGGAAAGAATTTTTCGAATTTCGTATCCGACGCGTTTTTATCATGCCAGGCAAGAACCGCCATTAAGGAAAACCCAGCACGTCGCTCAAATTCGGGTTTTAATTTTGTCCATATTCTGGCTTTTTTGTAAGCATCCGGATGTTTCCAGAAAAGATTCATGCAGGTTTGGTCGCATAAATCCCAGGAGTTAAAATCTTTTGTCCAGGAATCCATTTGTTTTTCAGTAACCAAGTCGGAGGCTTCGACCATACCTGCCAATATTCTTGCTTCGTGGATTTTACTTTTCCACAAACCTTGTGCCAGCTGATGCAACTTATAGGAGTTGTTTTTGTATCGAGGGTCTTTATTGATATCTTTAGCCAACTTCCTTAAGATAGGAATGTTTATTCCGAGAGCATACTTTGGATTTATTCCAAACCTTGCCATCCCCTCAACGTTTTTTGGATTTTTGAAAGATTTAAGTTTCTTAATTATTCCTTCGGGGTCCATTATTTAAAGCCAATTACTTGAAAACCGTATTTTTTTATTTCTTCCTTAGTCCAAAATTTGGATAGATCTTTGCTTTTTAGAACGAAAGTTACTTTTATCTGAATTTTCCTTCCGGTGTATTTTCTTGTTTTTGGATCCCATTCTCTAAGAATTAATATATCTTTGGGTTTACATTTAAAGTCATTGAGTCTTATGTCAAAAGTTTTTTCACCCGATTTCACTTTTTCAAAAAGTTCAGGCCACGCTTTCTTTTCAATTATTCTCATGTCTTTTAAAGTGTTAAAACCTTGGTTTTATTAGTCCTAATTTAGTTGGAATTTTTAAGATTTTCCAGCGCAGGTATTCCGATGCTCGGTAAATATAATAAAGCGGCTTATTGATTACTAAATCCCATGTCCCCAAAAATTCGACCACCTGCGGATTATAACCTTCCTTAAATTTAGTAAATCCCTTTCCTGGTTCCCTTCCCCACAAGTCGAATATTTTAAGACCCAGCATTTTACCATATCGGATTGCTTCCCACATCATTAGGTTATTTGCCATAACTTTTTTATATTTTTCGCTTGAGGCGCCGTACGGATAATAAAGAAAATCTTTATAGGTAAAAATAATCCAGGTTGTAATTATTTCATTTTTATATCTTGCGACCATTAATCTTGCAATTGGCTCTTTAGATTTTTGAGACTTCGGAATTATATGTAAATACTTCCACATTAAACGGTGATATTTTTCGGTGTGGGTGAAAAAACCTTGCCGTTCAACGGTTTCGCGGGTTAATTCAAGATATTTTTCAAACGCCTTATCTGAATTATCCTCCATTACAACAACTCCGTGTTTTTGGGCGAGGCGAATGTTATAACGGGTTTTTGATGAAAAACTTTTTAGATGTTCTTCTTCGGATTTGGTTAAATCAATCCAAAAAGAAGTTGGAGTAAAAAGCGT
>DATEXQ010000026.1:0-14317 GCA_035256745.1 Patescibacteria group bacterium | reverse complement strand
AAATAATTTAAATCCGGGAACGGGTGATGGCGCAACTCCTACAACCTACAACTTCGCACTTCGTGGATGGAATGGAATGGCATTTACGGATTATGCCAATACCGTTCATGGAGTTTATGATTTCCGTTCCGGGAGTTTAATGTTAGACGGTAACATAGGAGTAGGGGCAACAGCAGCAGGAGCTAGATTAACAGCTTATTCGGCTTCATCCTATTCCGGTGATACTTTCAAGATGGCTTCTTTAGCCGAACCGCAAAACTACAGCCTGACGTTTAATCCTTATGTTCCTACCTCGGCTGTTGTCGCATGGAAGTTAACCCAAGTAAATGCCGGTACAACTTATGATTCAATGATATTTGATAGAGGAAACGTCGGGGTTGGTACAAGTATGCCGCCCGCAGCAAAATTAGATGTAAACGGAACAATAAGAGCAGGAACTTTAAATTCAGGTACTTATTCTGCTAACTTAAATGTTTCCACGACAAATATCCTTACTACAAATACGTCTGATTTAAGATGGAAGAAAGACATAGAAACAATTCCAAACGCACTAGATAAAGTAATGCAACTAAGAGGTGTCACATTCAATTGGATTGACGACTCATCTCTCAATAGAATGACAGGAATGATTGCCCAAGAAGTTTTACCCGTTATGCCGGAGTTGGTCTTCCAGAATCCTACTGATGGTTATTATGGATTATTTTACGGAGAAACATCAGGACTTCTTGTTGAAGCAATAAAAGAGCAGCAGGGACAAATTATTGCTATTGGTGAAGCTATCTCAAATATCAACTTAACCAATACGGGAGATGTTCAAATTGCCCAAAATATAGATACTGGTATTTACGAAGCAAAGGACTCAGGCGGAAATATAATAAATAATGCCGCCGCATTTGCTCAAGTTGCCGCAGCAAACATTACGGCCGGAGCAATAACAGCAAAGGAAGTATTTATAGATGGAGGGTTTAAAGTTGCCGATACTATTATTAGTGGGGCTGTAGAGACTCAGAACCTGCTTGTAAAAGCTGGTGCAGAAGTTGTGGGAACCCTAAAGGCAGGTGCAATAGAAACTGCAAATATCACAACCGATGGATTTTTGGCTTTCCAGGGAACTGTTGATAATCTTTTAATTACATCCGGTCTGGTATCCCCTTCCATAAAAACCGAGCTTATAAGTCCTTTGGCTGATAAAACAGACGTAAATATTCAAATTGGAAAGAAAAATGAGATAACGAATGAAAGCGAATTTGGAAAATTAGTAGTTCAGGATGCAACAGGTTCTGCGGTTGCATCTATCGATTCATCGGGAAATGCCACATTCTCCGGAACATTGGAGTCCGATGAGGTTAAATCAAATGATGTGATAGCCGGAAAAATCTATGCCGATGAGATAGTTGCCAGAAACGGACAATTTAATAATATTAATACGGATAAACTATCAGGAATAACAAGAGAACAAATTGAAAACCTATTAAGACAAGCGGAAGCCGATCAAAAGCTTTTGGCCGATAGCGGATCATGGAATATACATACGGCAACTGATTCCGCACATCTTGCCAAGGTAGATATTCAAGAAGCAACCATAGAAAATCTATTTGTAACCGGTACAACTGCTCTTTCTTCTTTAAGTGTTTCAACATCTATTACAGTTGGTCCTGATATGGTGATAGCATCACAAATTAATGCATTAACCAATCAACCAATTAATTCTATCGATTCATTAACAGCTCCCCTTTCTATTCAATCTTTAGCTATGGCGCCTGTTGAAATAATGGCGGGTTTGATAAAAATCGATACCCAAGGAAATGTAACCATTACCGGCAATCTTTCTGTTGCCGGTAAAATAGATTCTTCGCAACTTACAGTAAAAGGTATTGATAGCCAACCAGCTGACAATAATCTTCTTTCTTTACAGGATTCTTCCGGATTACAAGTAGCATCAGTTTCTGCAACCGGTGCTGCTCAGCTTAAACAATTAACAACCGATGGTTTGGTTATTGCAGGTGCTGATACGGCAACCGCTTCTGCCAACTTATTTGGCGAGATAGAAACAAATGCAACAGCTGGTCACGCCAAGCTAAATGCAGGAGAAGTTGAAATTACTATTAGAAATAACAAAGTAACAAACTATACATTAGTCTATGTAACTCCCACTTCGTCAACTCAAAATAATGTTTTATATGTCAAAGCAAAAGATAACGGATTTTTCAAAGTAGGATTTAATCAGGCAATTGATATCGACGCTGAATTTAACTGGTGGATTATTGAAGCACAAATCGGATCACAATAGTATAAATGTATTAAAATATTTGTTATACTATTTATAATAAGTATATCTTTCTATATTGTAATATATCTTTTTATATATTGATTATATGTTTGTTTCTAAATGGGGCTTGACAAATAAATACAAAATAGAACAAAATATGAACAAAGAAAAACATATAAATTTAATTGTTAATAAACATTAAAGTTGGTATGTAATTTTAAAGTAATATGGATAAAAATTTGGAAACTCTAGAAAAATACATAATTTATTCGGTGGCATTTTTAATTCCAGTTTCTTTCTTACCTATATTTCCCAATTATTTTACAACTGTAAAATTAATTATTTTGGCTGCTGGTGTATGTCTTGCCATCCTTATCAAACTTACCCGAATGATAGTAAGTGGAAATTTTGATATCTCTGTCACAAATTTCGATTTCCCTGTTTTTCTCTTGGCTATCGCTTATCTAGCATCCAGTATTTTAAGAACCCCCAATAAAATGGAGGCATTCTTTCTTCCCGGTACAGCAGCTATTTTAATTTTTGCAGCCATTTATTATTTTCTAGTAAACCAATTAAAAGAAAAGGATAAAGAATATTTATTACTGTCTGTCTTTTTGTCGGGGATTATTGTTTCCCTATTCTCCTTTTTTAGCATAACCGGTATTTTTTCAAAGATTTCAGTATTGCCTGTATATTTAAAAGACAAACTTTTTACGACACAGGGTGGTAATCTTCCAACAGCATTATTTTTAGCCGTTGTCATTCCATTGGGAATTAGCTTGGTAATTGCTCAAAAAGACGTAGTTAAAAAGGCTTTTTTTGCAATTTCTCTCGGGGTTGTAACTTTTGGATTGGTATTAAATATCTATAATATTCTTCCTGGAAAACCAACATCCCCAATGTTTATTGATTACAAGACATCTTGGTCAATTGCCATTGACGCCCTTAAGGAATCCCCAATCCTTGGAGCTGGACCCGGAAATTATCTGACAGCTTTTAATAGATTTAGACCAATTACATATAACCAAACCGCTCTTTGGAATATAAAATTCACAGCTGCTAGGGATTTTTTCTTAACCTCAATAACGGAGACTGGTTTAATCGGAATGGCAGCATTAATTCTTCTGATCTATGCTGTTTATAAATCCGCGCAGAAGGATATTAAAGAAAGAAGTTTGGTTGGCTGGAATTTAATGACAAATGCCAAACTTATATCTTTAGTTCTTCTGTTGGTTATTTTTGCATTCTTTTCCGCTACGCTTGAGTTAATTTTCCTGATGCTTTTGCTTTTGGCTGTTAACTCCAAATCCAAAAGAATTGGTCTCAAATTTGGTATAGTAGCAACAAACCCTACAGAATCCAGTGATTTCGCCGGCCAGTTTGCACCCAGGATTCCTGCAATTTTGGCTACACTTCCAATCCTTGTAGGTATTATAGTTCTTGTTGTCATCGGATTTAGGGTAGTTTCAGCAGAGTATCTTTTTAACAACTCTATCAATGCTCTTGCAGCAAACGATGGAACAAAAACTTATACTTTAATGCAACAGGCCATCAATAAAAATTCCACTGTCGATAGATATCATGCAACGATGGCTCAGGTAAATTTGGCTTTGGCCAATTCCATAGCACAAAAACCTGAAGGCCAACAGATAACTGAAGAAGAAAGAACGACCATAACACAGCTTATTCAACAATCCATTAATGAAGGAAAAGCTGCTGTTGCACTAAATCCCACCAGAAGCGGTAATTGGGAGCTTCTGGCTGCACTATATAGGTCTATAATGGCTTTCTCTGAAGGAGCAGATCAATTTGCCATTCAAGCATACTCTCAATCTGTTGCTCTTGATCCAGTGAATCCTCTGACCAGACTTAACCTGGGTGGTGTCTATTACTCAGTTAAAGATTATGACAGCGCCATTGATGTATTTAAGCTTGCAGTAATGGCCAAAATTGATTATGCCAACGCTCATTATAATCTAGCCATCGCATACAGAGAAAATGGAGATATAGAAAAAGCCATAACTGAAATGACAAATGTTCTTTCTCTGGTTGATAGGAATACTCCGGATTACGATTTAGCCAAGAAGGAATTGGATAACTTGGAGGCTAAAAAACCAGTTGTAGAAGCAGTAACACCTGGAACCGAGAATTTAACTCCTCCGCAAACCAACGAACAAGTAGTTCAACCTCCTATCGAACTTCCCCAAGGAGCAGAACCACCTTCCCCATCACCTATTGGCCAGGAAACACCCGTTCCAAATCCGACCAGCACGCCTTAAGATAAGGCAAAATTACGAAGTTTTTATACCTTTTTCGATATTTTTCTTACAGGAAATACAAATAGTATCTTCTTTGGCAATACCCAATAATTTAGGTGTAGTGTCTTTGCAAATTGAACAAATAGTAAGCTCTGGTTCCTCTGGAATTCTACCTACAATTCTCGAGACTATTTCATCATAGACAGAAATCAAGAAAATTACCCCGATAATTGTAATCGGTAATCCTAAAATCATACTCCAACCGGTAATCCTTAAGGCAAGGAGTGTTATTCCGGAAGCAAGAAGAACAATTGGAATTGTCCCTTTAAATATAAGGACTATATTTTGTCCTTTGTAAAATTCTTTTTTGCTATTTTCTGATGTTTCCATAATAACCAGTAATCTTCTGTTTTCTAAACTTAAAAAACTTTACTTTTTTGAGGTTCTTTTTTCAACTTTGCGTCCCTGATTGAAACCTTTAAAATATGCTTCGCTTTCTCCAGTTCTTGTTATTGAAATTCCTAGAATACTAGAAATTAAAATAACCAGAATAAAAAATATTAATACAATTGTTTGATTAGATAGAAATGGATTGCTAAAAAGTTCTGCATCCTCATATGGAGTTTCAACCACCAAAATCCAACGTTTATCCGGCTGACTAAAATTTCCCAAGTCAATTGTAGAATAGGTTAATAACCATTTATTAAAAGATGTCTTATCAAAATAATCATTTCTTATATATTCCAATTTCCCTTCGCTTTCATCTGTTAATTTATTAAATTTTTCTTTGACGGCATTAATTACTATATTGCTGCCTGTGAATGGATTCTCTTCAAGAAAATCCAAAAAATTAACACCCAGCAATGGAGTTATATGCGAATAAATTATTGATCCGCTTCTGTCGACAAGGTAAATCTGTGATCTGTCGGATATCTTTAGAGGATTTATATAACTATCTGTAAGTTTTAAAACTAATATCGCAGTAACTAAAACCCCATCAAATTCATTGTTTTTATAAACAGGGGTAGATAATGTTACTACATACTCATCCTTAAAAGCTCCCAGTTTTGCTTGAATACTTTGTCCCAAAAACAACTCCCCTTGCTTTGCATTCTTAGCCCATACAAAATAGTCCCTATCAGCAAGAGATATATTCTTTTCTATATCTGTTACTTCCCGGTTTGCTACAAATATCACTTTACCTTCTGTATTCACCAACATTGCTTCTACTATCGGAGTTGTCTGCCAATCATTGATAAAATCATCTAACGCCGACTGTGTTTGAGTATTTGATCCAAGTCTTGGAATTCTTGATAATATTAAAAGAGATTTTCCGGCTAAATCAATAAAACTATGAATGGATGCCGCTCCAGCTCTCGTAATTACCTGCTCTCTATGAAGCATTTGCTCAGCTACTTCTCTTTCGGTTATTTTACCAGAATAAAAATATATCACTCCTCCGACGATAAGAACTATGGATATGAAGACAAGATAGATTAACTGTTTTTTATAAAGAGTGAGAGTCAGGAATTTTTTAAACATTTTAAAAAAATACTTACCTTAAGATTACTACTCAGGAAAATATTGGTCAACGTTTTTAAAATCCCAATTTCAATTTTATGTGTGGCTTTATCAAGGTGGAATTCCAAGGAGGGTCAAAAGTCAATTTAACAATCACTTTTTGAATTCCTTTTACCTTTTTAACTTCCTTTTTTACCGAATCTTTAAAAGTTAAGGCTAAAGGACAATAAGGACTTGTCAAAGTCATCAAAATATCGGCTTTTGACCCTGTCACTTTTACATCATAGATAAAGCCTAAATCTACGATATTAACATTTAGTTCTGGATCGATTACTTTTGTTAAAGCTTTAAGTATTTTGCTTTTTACAACTTCTTCCTTCATTTAAGTTAAGCCTCCAGAGCTTTTTTGATAGCCTCCAGAACCAAGCTGGCGCATTTTTGCCTTGCAGGGGTTAATTCACCTCCCAACAACTTATAAACATCTATTTCATCTAACTTTTCAATTTTTTTTATATCTTTTATCTCTTTTACCTTCTCGGTTACCAGACTCGCCGAAGCTTTCATTATTATGCATCCTGTACCCGAGAATTTTATATCCCTAACAAAATCTCCTTTTGATACTATTTCTATTGATATCTGATCCCCGCATAATGGATTGGAAATGGATGCTTTTAAATTTGCATTCTTAATATGTCCTTCGTTTTTAGGACTTTGGGCATTTTCCAGAATTATTTGTTTATAAAGACTCATTTTTAAAAACTTTTATTGCTTTTTTTAAAGCTTTAACCAACTTATCTACATCGTCTTTGTCGTTATAAATATAGAAACTTGCTCTTATACTTGCTATCTGGTGAAGCCTTGTGTGAAGCGGCATTGCACAATGATGGCCTGCCCTTACAGCAACTTTCTCTTCGTCTAATATAGTTGCCAAATCATGGGGGTGAATTCCCTTGATATTGAAAGCAAATACTCCACACTTTTTATTTATATTTTTCGGACCATAAATAGTCAAACCTTGAATTTTGGAAAGTTTTGCATATGCATAATTTCTAATTTCTTGTTCATACAACTCTACCTTATCCATCCCAATTTTTGATAGATACTTCACAGCCTCGCCTAATCCTATCGCTCCTGAAATATCAGGGGTTCCTGCCTCAAACTTTTCCGGTGCATGATTAAAAGTACTTGTTTCTAAAGTAACCTTTTCTATCATACTTCCGCCGAATAAAAACGGTTTCATTCCATTTAAAATTTCCTTTTTAGCCCATAAAGCACCTATTCCCGTAGGACCCAGCATTTTATGACCGCTAAAGGCATAAAAGTCACAGTCTAAATCTTTGATGTCTACTTTCAAATGCGGAATAGCTTGGGCTCCGTCGACTAAAACCAGGGCTTTCTTTTTGTGTGCCAACCTGATAATCTTTTTTATCGGATTTATGATCCCCAAAACATTTGATACATGCGTAATTGCCACTAGTTTTGTTTTTGAATTAAACTTTTTTTTGAAATCCTTTAAATCCAACTCCCCGTTCTTGATATCAACAACTTTAAATTTTGCCTTTTTTCTTTTCGCTAATTCCTGCCAGGGTATAAAATTGCTGTGGTGCTCCATAATTGAAGTTAAAATATTATCCCCTTTTCTAATTTTTTCCTCTCCCCAAACATATGCTATTAAATTTATTGCTTCCGTAGCATTTCGTACAAATACAACTTCGTCTTCCTTTGCGTTTATAAAATCAGCAATCAGCTTTCTTGCTTTTTCATATTCCAACGTTGCTTTCTCAGACATCTCGTAAATGCCTCTATGTACATTGGCAGAGTATTTGCTGTTGTATGAATTAACTGCATTTATAACGCTTCTGGGCTTCAAAGAGGTTGCCGAGGAATCAAGGTAAACTAATTTATTATTATTTAGAATTGGAAAATCTCCTTTTACATTAAGTATATTTTTTTTATTTTTATTCATAATTTATTATCCGACTTTCTTTTTCATTTCATCTCTAATCAAGATATTTAGTTCTACAGCATATTCAAAAGGAAGCTCTTTTGCAATAGGTTCTATAAATCCGTTGACAATCAGAGTTTCCGCATCCAATCTATTGATACCTCTACTTCTTAGATAAAATAATTCCTCCTCGTTTATTTTTGATACAGTTGCTTCATGTTCTGCAATTACCTCTTTTTCATTAATCTGCATCGCAGGAAATGTATGGGTAGATGATAATTTATCCAAAATTAAAGCATTGCAAGTTACTTTAGCTCTTGAATCTTTACTACCTTTCAATATCTCAACCAAACCCCGATAACTTGATATTCCGCCTTTAAGACTTACTGATTTGGAAATAATCCTTGAAGTTGTTTTATCTGCTGCATGAATAATTTTCCCACCGGTATCAAGATTCTGGTTTTTTGATGCAACTGCCAGGGATAATATTTCTCCGTGTGCTTTTTTACCTGCAAGAATTATGGATGGATACTTCATGGTAACCCGGGAACCGCTATTAAAGTCTATCCATTCCATAATCCCTCCACTCTCTACTTTTGCTCTTTTGGTAACCAGATTGTACACATTATTTGACCAATTTTGGATTGTTGTATAGCGTACTCGGGCATTTTTCTTAACATATATTTCCACCACTCCAGCGTGTAATGATTCTTTTTGGTATATAGGACTCGTACATCCTTCAATATAGTGAACGAAACTTTTCTCGTCGGCAATAATCAAAGTTCTTTCAAATTGTCCCATACGTTTTGCATTAATCCTGAAATATGCTTGTAGAGGCATTTCCACCTTAACCCCTTTTGGAATATATATAAGACTTCCCCCTGACCAAAAGCTGGTGTTTAGCGCTGCAAATTTATTATCAGAAGGTAAAATAAGCTTTCCAAAATATTCCTTAACCAAGTCAGGGTACTTTCTTAGACCCTCATCCATGCTTAAGAAAATTACACCCTTTTCCTTTAGGTTTTTAATAAGTGATCCGTAAACGACTTCGCTATCGTACTGCGCTTTTACTCCCGACAGATACTTTTGCTCAAGTTTTGGTATTCCCAAGGCTTCGTATGTGCTTTTGATTTCTTTGGGTAATTCATCCCAACTTGTTTTTTCGTCTTTTGTGGATTTAAGGTAGTAATAAATCTCATTGAAATTAATATCTGATAAATCCGCTCCCCAGGTGGGCATAGGCTTTCTTTTAAAAATCACAAATGCATTAAGTCTTATTTTTTTCATCCAAAAAGGCTCATTTTTATAATTAGAAATATCTTTAATAACTTTCTCGCTTATACCCTTTTTGGTCTTATAGATGCTTTTTTCCTTTTTTGAGAATCCGTATTTGTAAGATGTATCAATTAAAGGCTGCATATCCTCCCCTTTCTAAGACTTCTAACAATTTAAATTTTCCTGTTACTGATATTTTCCCTTTTTTGAGAATATGAACATAATCAGGTTTTATGTAATCAAGAATCTTTTTGTAGTGTGTAATAATTAATATCGAGGAAGTTTTTTTTAATTTATTAATAATTTTTACTACTATCTTTAACGTATCCATATCCAAACCCGTATCTATTTCATCCAGAATAATATATTTGGGTTTTAGAACAAGAAGAGAAAGCATTTCAACCTTTTTTCTTTCCCCCCCGGAAAAGGCTTCGTTTAAGGGTCTTTCCAGAAAATTTTCATTTAAACCTAGCGATTTGGCATCATTAACCAAATCTTTATAGAATTTGGCAATATCAAATTTATTTACTTGCCCCAAAGACTTTTTAGCCTCCTTTAAATATCTTGCTAAGCTTACCCCTGATACAACAGGCGGAGTTTGGAATGACAAAAAAAGACCAAATTTTGCTTTTTTCTCGGGGTTTAAGTTTGTTATATCTTTACTCCCAATAGTTATTCTCCCTTTCTTTATCGGATAAGAAGGATGACCCATCATTCCTAAAGCCAGACTTGTTTTTCCACTTCCGTTAGGACCCATGAGGGCATGAGTCTCACCAATTTTAAGAGTTAAATTAATATCTTTAACCAATTCTTTGTTTCCAACCCAAATATTTAAATTAGAAATTTTAAGCATTATCAATGAAGTTATCTTTTTCCAATACCTTGCACCCTTCTACCTTACATCTTGGGCTTATGAAGTAATAAATCTTTTTTCCTTTTCTTTCTGTAGCTAAAATTCCGCAGTTTTTGAGATATTTAAGGTGATGGCTTATGGTCGGCTGGGTTAAGTTAAAATTTTCTGCTATGGTTAAAACACTCATTTTTTTCTTTTTCTTTAAAAGATTTACTATTTGAATACGAATTTTAGAAGAAAGTCCCGTAAAGCATGCTGCACAATCCAGTTTTAAGTCCATAACATATTGACAATAATCTATATATTTACTATTGTCAATATATGTTAAGACACATTGTCATAAAAAATGAAGTCCTTAATGACAAATTTAACCTATTAACTCTTAAATCAAATAATAAACTTGATTTCGAGATCGGACAATTTGTATTGATAAACATAGGAAAATCCATTAAAAGAGCTTACTCCATTGCCAGTACCCCGGAAGAATTACCCTTTTGGAAAATACTTGTTGATATTACTCCGGGTGGACCGGGTACAACATATCTTAAAAATCTAAAAAAAGGCGATATTATCCAAACCACCAATCCCAACGGTCAATTTATACTTAGCCTAAAATCCAACTATTATATCTTCGGAGCAACAGGCTGTGGAATTGCTCCTTTTTTGCCGATGATAGATGTACTAATTAGAAACAAGAAAAAAGTATGTCTTTATTGGGGTTTGAGGCATGAAGATGAAATTACTCTAAAGGATACCCTTTCTAAATGGGAAAAAACAAAAAAATTTTCTTTTGAAATAATATTATCTCAACCCAAAAGAAATTGGGCTGGTAAAGTAGGTCATATTAGTCCCTATGTTTTAAATAAAGCAAAATCACTTAATACAAAGGAGCTTAAAATCTATTTAAGCGGTTCGAAAGAATTTATAAAAGAATCCTCAAAACTTTTTAAGGAGAATAAAATTCATGCTAATAAAATCCATTTTGAAGCCTGCTATTAACTTTTTTAAGATATTGCTTCAACCGGACAAGAAATGATTGCTTCTTTTACTTTTTTATCTGGATCTCCACTTGGATTAATAACCTCTGCCTTCCCCTTCTTCCCCAATTTAAACGTACAAGGGGCCAGTGTCACACATAAACCGCATCCGATACATTTTTTTTGCTTAATTAGAATCTTTTTCATTTAAGGTCTTTGCTATCCCCTCTCCAATATCTATTTGTTGCTTAAATCCGAGTTTATATAACAAATTACTAGTCTGATAACTCTGCGATGATGCTAAATTATAAATAGCATCCTTAGTAAAAGGGACTGAAATTCCAAGCTTTGAAAAAATACCAAACACAAATCCGATTATCATCATGGGGGTTAAAGGTAAATGTAAATTGGAAGTTTCCACCCCCATTTCTTTCGAGATAATCCCAACCAATTTTCTAACAGATACTGGTTTATCAGAAACTATAAATATTTTTCCTAAAGATAACTTCCGATTTCTAATAATTAATATTAGGGCATTCATTAAATCATCTATATAAATTAGATTCCAGCGATTTTTACCTTCCCCTATAAAGAAAAATCTATTTCTTTTAATCACCTCATAAAGTCTTGAGAAATTAGTATCGTTTCCCGGTCCGTAAACTACAACAGGACAGACAATTGTTGCTTCAAATCCCCTCTCTATTTCCTTTTTAACAAAATTTTTAGCGATATTTTTTGCTTTGGAGTAGTCTGTAGATATGTGAGTATAAGCTGTACTTACATATACAAAGTGACGAACCTTGGCATTTTTACAGGCCTTAATTGCATTTTCTGTCCCCTTAAGTTCGACAGAAAGCCTTTCGGCAAATGGTATTTTAATATATCCATGGATACCTGCTAAATGCACGAATACTTTGCATCCCTTCACAAATCTATGCCACTTTATATCCCTGATATCTCCATATATCCATCTAACTCCCTTTATATCTAAGTTTTTTGTTTTTCTTTTGTCTTTCGCCAACCCCACTACGCTCCAACCTTCCATGATTAGCTTCTTAATCAAAGCTTGACCTATAAATCCACTCGCTCCTGTAACAAATGCTTTTTTCATTAGGGAATTAATATTTTCCAAAGAACTTTAATTAATGTTTGATAATGGTGAAGGCTAGATGAATAAAAAGCATTGGCCAAGGGGTAACTGCTACCATATTTCTTTATGTCTTTACGAATCCTTTTTGCCTCATCTGAAAACCAAACTTTAGAAAAATCATAATTTGCATTCCTGATATTTCCCATATTTTCCCCTTTGATACAACTTGGCCAGACTTCACCAAAGGATGTAACCTCGCAAGAGGCAAAACCGGCGTAGTCGGGTATAAGTTTTTTTCCACGAAGCCAGTCTTTTACAAACTGATAGTATTCAAAGCGAAAAGCCCTCGATACTTTTCCAATTCCCCTAAATTTTCTTGCTTGCATCTTTATTAGTAAATAATTAACTGCCTTAGAATATTCTTTATAAGAAGGAGTGAGTATCTGCCCTACAGTATCAAGTTCAACCCTTTCTTCTGCAATTTCAGTCAAGTATTGATCCGGTTCAAGCTTAAATACCAAATCAATAACCTTTTTGACGTCCTTAAGGTTATAATTTGACACCACGGTTCCAAAACCTATAGAAAAATTAGGATATTTTTTTTGAATATATTTTAAATTTTTATAATTTTCCATTACTTTTTCAAAATTTCCCGGAACTCCCCTTACTTTATCGTGTACCTTTCCCACTCCATCTAAAGATAGATTAACTATAAACTTAGGTGTTTTAATATTTTTTAGAATTTTTATTACCTGAGTATTTATTTTTTCGACCAATAAGCTATTGGTAGGAATGTTGATTATGGTAGGCTTACAAATTCTATCTATTGCTATAACCATATCAGCCAAATGTTCCTGTATAAAAGGTTCTCCTCCCGAGATGGTTACCCAAAAAGGCGATTTTCCTATACTTCTAAAAACCTTTTTCCATTCAGCAAGGGTTAAATCATTATGTTTCTGTTTCCAGATATTACAAGTGGCACATCGGGAATTACAAATAGTTGAGATAAGAAAAGTATAATTTTCCGGAAGCATTTTCGGATATCCGAATTCTCTAAATGACTGATAAAGGGGAATTTTAGAAATAACTTCAAACGTTCCTCTCATGGCAGAATTGTAGCACACTTAAACTTTATGTATTAGCTTAACCAAACTACTTAAGACTTTCTTAAAATCGTGGTAAGATACATTCTGGACAAAATTATTGCTTGTGGAATAAAATCTAGAAAATTTAAATTTGTATTACGCATATAAGATAATCCTTGATTAAAGAGAAAAATAAATTGATACAAGGGGTCAAGTGGTAATTTTACTAGTAGTTTAATTAAGGGAATTAAACCTGGATACCTTACTCCTATATGGAATAGTTTATGAAGCCTAACCAGTTCGTCTATATCAGGAGAGTTTATTACACTTTTTTTATGAAATGTTACTCCTATGTTATCCAGATCTTTCTTTGTTATATATCCTTTTTCCAGACAATAATTAGCCATTTCGGTTCCGGGATAAGGCTGAAATATCGCACACCAGGGAAAATCAATCTTAACAAGTGCATTTAATCTGACAGTTTCTATCGCCATATCTAATGTCTCATCGGGAAGTCCAATCATGTTATTTGCAGAAAGTTTAATACCATATTTATGAAGAAGTTTAACTGTCTTTATGATTTCTTTGTTTGTAACAACTTTATTCAGCAATTGTATTCTCATTTTTTCATTTCCAGTCTCAATTCCGATAAATACATTGGTGCACCCTGCTTTTGCTAAACTTGAAGTTAACTCCTTATCGAGAAGTCCACCTCTTACATTACAGATAAAAGGTAAGTTTATTTTTTCTTTGTACATTTTTAAGAACTTAAGAAGCCAACTTTTATCTAAAATAAATGTATCATCAACAAATTCAACCACCTTCAATGGATATTTGTTTTTGACTCTGAGAATTTCTTCTATGGCTCTTCTTCGACTATAGTGGCGTACATATCTTCCCTTTCCTAAATAGACATTTCTTAACACATGATTATGGCAATAGCTGCAATTAAAAGGACAGCCTCGGCCTATAGAAAAATTCTTTACCAAAAGTCCTGCAAGCCTGGGATAGCGATAATATAGCTCGCGGTCCAAATATTCCAGC
>DATEXQ010000025.1:0-5148 GCA_035256745.1 Patescibacteria group bacterium | reverse complement strand
TTTTTATATCTTACTGGTTGGTTCAAATTGTTGGAAAAATTTTGGGTATTGAAGGATTTGGTGGAATATTTTAATGGAAAACTTATTAGCTATAGATATCGGTCAATCCTTTTTTCAAGGAAGTACTGCTCAAAATATGACTATTGGAGGATTGGTTTCCGGCATTCTTTCAAATGCAGTTGTTTTTGCGGGTTTTATTATGTTCATTTTGATTCTTGTCGGTGGATTTGGCATAATAATATCAGCTGGAAATGATAATCCGGAGGGTGCAGAAAAAGGTAAAAAAACAATAACAGCTGCAGTTATTGGATTTGTAATTGTTTTTTGCGCTTACTGGATAATTAAAATTATTGAAAAACTAACCGGAGTACCCATATTTAATTCGGGTTTATAAACTATGCAATTAGCACAAATTTTTGGAACAATTACACCCCCTGAGGGAGTAAGAGCATACGATAGCGAGGGAAAATTGGAAGCTTTTCCTCTTTTTTTAAACAATATTATTAAATTTGCTATTGTGCTTGCGGGAATTTATGCTCTTATAAATCTTGTTCTTGCTGGGTATGCATTTATGTCCGCAGGAGATGACCCTAAAAAAGTGGCTGCCGCTTCGTCTAAAATATGGCAAACTCTTTTGGGTTTAGCTATTGCTGCAGGATCATTTATCCTAGCTGGTATATTTGGTAAATTAGTATTTAATGACTGGAATGCACTGCTACAGTTTAAGGTCTTTGGACCAGGGCAATAAAAATCTATGGAAAAGTTACAATTGATAGCTGAAGATATAGGTGCTCCTATTAGGGGTATTGGGCCTTTAGGTTTAGAGGGTTTAGGAGATGCGTCTTCGGCAGGAACTCTTTTTGAAAAATTTATAACAACATTAATTGGCATACTGACCGTTGTAGGAATACTTTGGTTTCTCATTTCTCTTATTTTGGGGGCTATAGGGATTATTGCTTCGGGAGGAGATAAAAATGCGCTTGAGGCTTCCAGAAAAAAAATAACAAATGCCATTGTGGGTCTGGTAGTTATGATTGGAGCTATTTTTATTCTTACTCTTATAGGATATTTATTGGGTCTTAACATGAATTACATACTAAGCCCAGGCAGATTTGTTATGGGCATTTGGGGTAATTAAAAAATTAAACAAAATGAATAATTTATTAGCTGGCGCTCCACACGAAATATCTAATCCTATATTCGGTCAGTCCCTTACAGATTTACTAAACGCGGGTCCCTTTGCCTTTTTCCAAAAGTTAATACCCGCCATAATCGGCTTGGGATTTGTTATTGGGGTTATCGTATTTGTTTTTATGATGATAATAGGCGCGATTCAATGGATAAGTTCAGGAGGAGATAAAGCCTCGGTAGAAGCAGCCAGAGGTAGAGTAATGAATGCAATAATAGGTCTTATTGTTCTTTTTGTTGTATTTGCCTTGATTAAATTAATAGAAACGTTCTTTATAATAAACATCCTAGAATTAGATATTGGAGCGTTAAAAATATCCTAAAAAAATTAATTAATACTTGACATTTCACATATAATAATTTGATAATACATTAGAAACATGCAAAAGATCTCTAAATACTTAAGTTTCCTGTCTTTTGTTCCTGTTGTCCGTGCCGAAACCATAAACCTCAAGCCTACAGGCGATTTCAGCAAACTTGGTGACATAACCATTACAAGTATCATTTCAGCACTCATTAAATTTGTAATTGTAATCGCAGCTTTGGTTTTCTTCTTTATGTTGGTTATCGGAGGAATCAGATGGATAGTCTCTGGTGGTGATAAAGCCCAAACAGAAGCAGCTAGAAATCAAGTTACACACGCCCTTATTGGACTTGTAATCGTCTTCGCTGCTTGGGCAATCGCAGCATTAATTGGAACATTCTTCGGTGTTGATATCTTCAATCTGACTATCCCCAGTATATAATCCTAGAGATTAAAATATAAGATATTAAAACTTACTTGCTTCCTAATTAACTTTTGAGCTAAACTTGTTTACATATGTATCTTGCACAAGTTAGGCCACCTGAAGGAAATGAAGTGGTAGATGGAGTACTAACTATTCAATCTGTTGAATATCTTTTTAACAATATTATTTCAATCGCTTTAAGTCTTGCAGGTATAGTTCTTTTCATTCTTCTTATCATGGGAGGCTTTAAATTTATAACAGCCGGAGGAGAACCGGCTAAAGTTGAGGGTGCTAGAAAAACGCTAACATCTGCCATAGTAGGACTGATTGTAATTATTTTATCTTTTCTAATTCTTAGGATTATTCAAACATTAACAGGGGTAGATACCACTGGATTTCGTGTCGTAGTACCTTAGCTATAATCCTCAACTTTTTAAATTAATTCTTTTAATTTATGAATAAGATTAAAAAAATTGTTGTTAAATCATTAGTATTATTTTTTTTAACTCTTTTTTTTCTGTCTTTCGCATTATTTATAAAAATCAAAATTCTTAAAGCTCAAGTCCCCTCTCCTTACGTTCCCTGTGATGAAACAAGACCTACCCTCTGGCCTCCAAGTGATTGGTTTCAAACAGAATTTCATTCTCTTAGACCTTATCAAGCAAGTCCTTGTAATCGACAAGTTCAAAATACGGCGCGTTTTTGTGGAAATGATCTTAGCTTAATGGATAAGGTTGTGGGTAATTTTTCACCACGAAACCGTGCTTGCCATATTGTAGGCGACCCGGAAGATGGACATTACCGCTGTAATTTTGAAATTAACACAAATATGGGAAATCTTGCCATAAATATTTCCGGTGCCCAGTTTCCGATAATGGGAAATACCGAAAATGTAGTAAATAGTCAAACTCAAGACGATTCAATCGATGATAGCCAAAAAGTAAATGAATATGTAAGCTGGTATTTAAATGGAGTAATAAGAAGAGCCGAATACCCTCCGCAAGATCCTGATAACAATGTCGAAGATGTCCAAAAAATTGTTGATTATTCAGGTCCTTTAAATAAACTTCTACCATGGGCAACTCAAGTTAAACTAAGGGCAAAAACAATTGAAAGAGCAACTAATACAAATGATGACTGGAATAATGATGGCGAAGCAGAAGATAAAAATATGCACGATGAAATAATTGGATGCGTAAACCTTATTGGACAAATTGTCAAATGTTATCCGAAAATTCCGTTATACTTACGCGTGAGAATTTCCGATATGGCTCGCCCCGAACACATACCTCCCTTATCCGAGGACTTTAACGATCTTGAGAGCTATTGGATTGCCTATAAAAATTGGAAAGGTTGGACTTGTATAAGCATTCTTGGTCAAAATATCTGTTTTGATAATCCTTTTAAACCCAATTACTGGGGCAATCTCTATTCATACATACCGCTTTCCTCTATGGAGGATAGAATTGGGCAAATCACCATAGAAAACCTTTCAGTATCTCCTGCAGATAGGGATGTTGAAATTACAAATATTTCATTTGACGAAACTACTCCAGCAGATTTGTTTTTTCCTCATATGGAAGAGTCAAAAGATCTATCTGAAATTCTTCAATCTACGTATACACCAAAAGAACTGATTGGCAGTCATGAAATCGATCAAGGTACTATCACTCGACCACCAAGTACTGAAACCTGTAGTTTCGCTACAGTAAGAACCAATGCTGGTGATAATCTTTTTCCTGGTGAAATTCACATAAATAACCTTCGCTATACTGCTTCTTTTACCTGTGATTTTTACACCGATGACTCGGAAACAAGTTGCACTAGAACAGCAATTGTTAACCTGTCTACAATTACAAAAACCCCCAATGCCAATATCATTTGGACAAATCTTGTAGCAGGATCGATTTCTCCCTTTAGAAGAATTTTTCCCAAGGTGCAAGTGGGCGCTCCTGTCGAAAGTATTGTTGATGTTCCCGGAGCTAGCCGGGTTTCCTACCAAAGCGGTGGTACAACTATTGCTTCCGGAGATTTATATTTCCCTCATATCGGAGCTGTAAAAGAATATTTTTTGGATGCTATTCAAACAGCATTAAGACCAAAAGGGATGGGACATGGTATTCTTTCCGGATCTCCCGGACCTTCAGGGTTAAGTGAAATGTGCGATAAACCAGATACTCCTCCAGGAGTAATTACCGCTCCAAAATGTGAACTGGGCTTAGGTTACTGCAGTCCGGAAAACTTAAGCAGGTTTTTTTCAACCGACAGAGAAGCCAGACAAGCTTCAATTATATGTAATGCTGAAAGCGGTGGAGATCCAACATCCATAAATTGTGGTTGTCTGACTGGGGAAACTATAGATTACAGCATAGGACTTTTTCAAATCAATTTACTTGCACACTGCGCCGGTGATGCCATCAGTTATACCAGGAATCCTATATCTTGCACTATTCACGACCCTCAAAAGATTTTAGAATGTACTAATACTCTAATAGACGCTGATCAAAATATTCAATGGGCGGTAAGACTTTATGAACAAGTAGGTTGGAATCCCTGGTCAGTATATCTTTTAACAAACGCACAAGGAGGCTGTAGGGAACAAATAGATGCACAACCATGAAAATTAATCTTAATCTAAGTAAAAAGAGAATTTTAATAACCATCGCGGTTGTTATTATTTTAGCTATATGGATTGTCGGTTTTATTATTGGTAAAAATGAAAAAAAGGAAGTTGTTGAAATACCTTCCCCAATTCCCACTGCAACCCCAAAACCCTTGAATATCCCCGAATCTCCTAAAATAAAGGTTTCGGGTGTCGAGGTAAATAATTTTTATAGAGAGGCTATTATTATTGGAAATGATGGATATGCTTTGTTTGAAAAAACTTCCAAATATAAAATTGCCTATATTCCTGTCGATAAATCTTTCCTAATTTCAATTCTCGATAATCCTTTTGAAGATGTAAAAAAAGAGGCTGAAAAAGCCTTCCTTCAAAAATTGGGTATTACCCAAGAAGATGCATGCTTGATGAATGTAAATATTGCAACCAACATAAGAATAAATCCTTCCTATGCAGGAAAAAATTATAAATTAAGTTTTTGTGAATAATGTACTGTTGCCAGTTATGGATGCGCTGTTATATGATTAATTAATTCTATGCTTAAAAAAATAGCTATTTCTTTTTTATTGGCTTTCTTTCTTTTAACAACAGTTTTTGTACCTTTTGTTAAAG
>DATEXQ010000024.1:0-8478 GCA_035256745.1 Patescibacteria group bacterium | reverse complement strand
AAGACTAACTTCAGCTTTTTCCAATAAAGGTTTTTCCTTCATAGGAAGCTCTCCAAAAATCTTTTCTTTCTCAATTCTCGGTTTAACAGCATGTCTGGAAGCAATTCTTTTAACTGGCATATATGAATTTATATTAGGTTTAAACTAAAAAATTTCTTTACATTAAAGGAAAACGAGGATCATCTTCATTCCTCAAATCAAAAGAAGGCAAGTTACAAGGCATATTTTATAGAGTTTCTCTACTGTTTGTCAACTGGAAACTGTTTTTTAAGCATAATTGCCAATAATCCAGTAATAAGTAATACAAAGCCTGCAAACTCTAAATACTGAGGCCAGAAAAGAATTATTATGTGATTGGAATCAGATACCATCCATCCATTCTCCCATGAATTAACTTTTACGTGTTTTAATAATTTGTAATTTGGAAATCCTATGGCTATCCATCCGGAATCATAACCTTGCGAAAGAACCAATAAACCATCACCTTTGACGTCGACTGAGTACTTATAAGTTCCTGTTTTTTTTACATTAACTATTTCCAAGCTGTTTTGTGTAATTTCAAGTTGGGAATTTACATCTTCTTTAAATAACCGCGTATTACTTAATAATCCGTAATCAAAAGGCGTAAAAGAAAATTGATCCATGATATTTTCTGAGGCTGTTCTTCCGAATGATCTTGTTTCTGTATTAAACGTATAACCGTTTCCTAAAAGATTTTTTGGCAAAATAACATAATATTCATCGAAAATGCCATCAGGAGTAATTTCTTCCAAATCGGCTCTTCCTGTATTTTTATTAAAAAGATAAATTTTTAAACCCCTGCCCTCAACATTATTTCCCTTAACTTCTAAAAGATAGGAAGAATTGTAAGGAAGCTGCGGATAGTCGTAATAATCACAACTTACCCCTCCCTCATCAGCCTTATATATAACTTTATCTCCTAAATTTTCCTTAATAACATTGCCTTCTCTATTGGCATCGCAATTGAAAGCATCTTTGTTTCCCCTTTTCAAATTAAAGTTCTCTTTTATTTCGTTGGATTTGGGTAACGCGATTGTTAGTGATTTAATCTTACTATTGATATCGTAAATTAAATCATTAGTATTGCTTACCAAAGAAGAGCCAAATGCATAATTCTCTTCTCCTGCCAACTGATATTCGTATATATTAATATTTTTATAATTTATATTAGCTTCATCAGTATCCGGACCCTTGGTGACTACAAAATCCATCCAGGAATTTCCCCTATTAAGGGGAATCTCTAGACTAAATTTTTTCCGACCATTTTCCTCACCTTTATAAGAATCGGGCAAATAACCATCTAAACACTTTTGAATCTCTCCTTGGGTAATGCAAAACTGGGGAAAGCTATTGCTTTCTGACTCTTCTTCAAAAGAAAACTCATATATGGCATTTTTAGATATAAAACTACCTCCAAAGCAAATTGGTTCATCTGTAGCCGTTAATTCAAAACCATCCTTTGTTAAAGCTAGAGGAAACGTAATTTCCGGATTAGAACACAGTCTGGGTTTCTCATCTATTAGAATATCTTCCAAATCCAATCTTTCGCTTCCTTTTTGATAAAATCTTATAGTAGAATCCTTGCCTACGGGAATTTTAATACTTCCCAAAATCTTTTTCTCTCCTACCAAAACATCTTTTAAATCAAATATTTCTCCTTGAATTTCTAAGTAAGAAGGATTTGCATTAATAAATTTAAGTTGATGAGTTTCCGATTGCTCCTGTTGAGTTATTTCTTTGTCTCCTGCAATTATTTTAGGAAAATCCCTCTTAAGTTGTATCTCCAATGTGGTCTCGTCCTTAAATGATGCAACCATGGTTGCATTTATCGTATCTTTACTGGTGTTGGGAATAATTATACTTTTAGCATCAGTCAATTTATCAAAATTGCGGGTAAAATAAATATAATTTTCGTTACTTGTTATTGCTAAATTTGACCTCTTATCAAGGTTTACAAATGGATATGAAACACTACCTTCCCCAACATAATCACCAAATTCTTGATAAATAGTGTCCAATTCCGAATATGTTAAATCCGCATCAATATTAACAAAAGTTTTGGGTGACGAGATAAAATCTTGTCCTTCTACAATATTAGTTTTGTAAATCGCCAAAAATCCAATTTCTTTTTCTTTTTTTATGTGGGCTGATTTATTCAAAAGATCCTCTGTTTCAGGAATTATGAGAAGTCTTTCATCTCCTCCTGCATTTATTACAGACTTATCTAAAAGAAGATAACCAACCTGGTATTTCTCTAAAACTTTTTCAAAACTCTCCAAATCCTTTTGATAAAGTACATTACTTGCCTCATTATAGAAAGATTCGTTATATTTACTCCATCTGTCAAATTCCCTATCTAAAGTAGGCTGTGGAATACCAAACCAAGTAAAACCTGCTCCCTCATAAACCCAATCATAATAGTTCCAACCCCAATATGAATTTAGCGGAAGCTTTGCTATACGAATATTGGGATTTTGGTTTTTGAAATAGTCAAAAACTTCAAAATAAGCTTCAGGTATTTTTACTTTCATCAAAGGACTTACTAAAAATCCTTCAAACATGGGGAATGTAAAATACAATAAAGAACCTATAAAGAAAGTGGAAACTAAAAATAACAAAATAAACCCTAGGATTTTTGTTTTAATTAGGTTTATTTTCTCAAAAATAAAATCAAAGGTTGCTGCAAAATAAAAAGACAGGCAAAAAATCAGAATAGTAGAAAACTTGGTAAAAGGAAATCTAAAACCTTCTTTGAATAGAGAAAGTGAATTTCTTAGAGAATCAAAAATTGCCGTAAAAGGTGGATTAGAATTGATCCAGAAAAAAATTGAAATGAAAGTAAGAGGTAATAATACTATTCCAATTTTATTTTTTTTAATAAAAGAGAAAATAATACCAATAATTGAGAGGGTAAATAAGGTATATCCAATTTCCGCAACCCAACTTTTTGAAAGATGATTTTTCCAAACATTGAGTAGGTCTACAAACTCATTTTTTACAAAATCATAACCTCTCCAATTAAATAAAAAGTTTTTTTCCAAAGCTAAATTACTAAAAGTACCAAAGGCTTTACTTTGTAAAAAGGCCTCATCAGAAAAATTTCTGTGAATTTTTGACAAGAAAACATCATCGCTGTGCTTAAAGACATAATAAATATTCGGCAATAACCAATATGAATTAATAAATAACGTAAGAAGAATAAGTATCATTCCCTTTTTTATAATTCTTTCTTTTCCTTTAAATAGACATATACCTAGAACATATAGAGTAAATGATGCAAAATAGACATAAAAAAGTGTAGCCGTATGAGCAAGACTTCCAGCAAAAATATTTACTATAAAAAACCACAAAAGATCCCTCTTTCCTCCATTGTTTAAGTATCTATAAGATAATAAGAATAACCATGGTAAAGATGCAAAATGAACTGCGAACATTTCCAAAGGAACAAAATATTGCTGGATAACTGTCAGGTTACAAAGATAAAAAACTGATCCCAAAAATGCTGCTATTTTTTTGTTAGCTTTATAAGATAAAGTTTCATTAAGAAAAAAATAGATACCCAAAGAGCCTAAAAACAAAGTAAGAAAATAGAAAGCATATCTAATATCTGATTGCGGTAAGACCAAAGAAAAAAGCCAAACTATTAAAAGCCTGGGAATTTCTGCAGCATGTGCTTGAGAAGCAGAAGCCCCAACACCCTGATGTTCTTGCCATGCTCCGAAAAAAGTACGTTTCAAATAAAGACTAATATCAAATTCAGGATGTAAAGTATCCCAACCGGAAAGCCAAGTCCCAGGAACATAATTTTTCCAAGAAATTAAACCCACAATAATAAGGATCAAAAGTGGAAAAAAAATCTTTTTTAAGAAGTTAAGAAATTTTACAGACATCTCGTTTGAAATAATAATTCCATATTATTAGATTATTATCTCAAACGAAAGGGCGACAGAAAAATTATGACAGAATAAAGCTGTCGCCCAGATCGCATGATGAATTTAAAATTTATTGGCGCTGCCAGTTCCTAGGAAATGATGGTGTGACCTCCCAGATTCGATATGAATCGGTAGTAAGATCAATCACGACCACTGTTGCAGTTGAGCAACCATTTGTACAGTTAGGCGGATTGGCGACGTTTTCGATCTGGTCGAGGATCCATCCTAAAGTTACATATGGCCCGGATGGCATTTCATTGACAATACCTCCAGCATAACCTTTTAGGTTAACATCTCTGGATTCGCTTTGACCCCGAAAAATAATTAAATACGCATTGTCGTCTTTATATTCAAGGTCCAAAGCCCCATTATCAATAATGACTCCTCCCGTTGCCACATAGCTAAATCCTCTGGACTTAACATTTACCTGGATGGATTCTCCTTCCATTGGGTACCACCTATTTGGATCCGGCAGATCTCCATAAGGAAGGTCTGCAAACGTTTCCCAGGTGGCTTCATCAGCTAATAAATCTTGGGGATCCTCATACCCGGGATTTAATTGCCATTTTGTATCCCATCCAATTCCATAAATGAAAAAGTTTTTTAGGACCAGAGGTAAATAAACCCTCTGTCCCTCTGATTGTGCAGACGCTAACGACTGCACTGTCCCCGTCATAAAAACAAGAACGAAGAGCATTACGATCAAAACTGATTTCTTAATCATTTTCACCTCCATGCGATTTTAAAGATCTTGGTTTAATAAAACCTCCGGCAACAAAGACGAAGGTTATTAAAACACTTATTTAAATTTGCTCGAAAACTCTCTCAAGCAAACTCCTCAACCCTCAAATATCTACTTAAGGATTCAGGTAATGACGTGGCTAAGTTTTCCTCCTCCTAGGGGAAATAAATGCTTAGCCACGCATAAAGGCATACAATTTTTTTACTGATTAAACCAGTTGCTGGAAACTAACTTCCATGGCTGATTTAGGTTGTCCTGATGGATGATCGTAAAAGCCCCTGTATTCATATCAATGAATAAAACATCTAAACCAGAACAGCCCTCTGCTCCACAATTCCCGGCATTTTGATGGCTTAATGCAACAACCTGATCAAAGTTACCCTCTGACATAAATCCACCGCCGTTACCAGGATAGCTCATACACTGGGCATGACTTCCAACGACATCGTGGAATAGGATCGTATGATTCCGATCAGTATCTTGCTGGATATCAGGGAAAAGCCCTCGAATGATCAAAAACCAATTGTGTCCTTCGATGTATTCCAAGTTCACAACCACTCCATTGAACTCCAATTCGGCAGAGCCAAACGAGCAGAAATCAATCCGGTCCTCATTTAGGTGAAACATTTCACCTGCATGGTCAATCAATTTCTGATTAATAGGATTTATTCTCTCAATTGCACCGCCAGCTGAATCAATAGTGGCCTGTGGAAATTCCGGACCAACAAGAATGGTTCCTGGTTCTGCTAACCAAGACTGACTTCCAAGACCAATCTTATTCTGGAAACAATTTCCGTATGAATCCGGACATAACGCTACCAATACAGTAGCTGGATCGGGATTCGCTGGAAGCCCATTGACGGACCAACCTTCTCCGTTTGCGATAGTCGCATTCGGGTAATCAAACTTAAAGGTTTGAAGCGTTGAAGCCTCACTACCCCCAGTCGTAACTTCGGTAGTCACATTAGTGGTCGAAAGAATTGTGGTTGGTTCAGAAAGAACTGTATTTGGTGTTGCCAATGGTGTATAAGTTGGCTGTGGTGGTAATAGTGTATACGTTGCCTGAGCCATCAATGCTTGTGTTGCCAAAACATTAGGTAGTGTTGGAACATCTGCTACCACAGGACGGTCTCTTAATATTACTGCCGCGACTGTTACGGTAGTTACAGCAAGTACTATAAAAAGAATCAATAGTATCGTTGCCACAATCGGGAAGCCTTTTTTGCTTACCCGCGACTCATCATCCCGTCGGAGAGACTCACGTAACTTCTCACGACGATTAGAGTCATTTTTCATGAAAACAATTCTTTCCGGAACATCTATGTCTCGATCTTTAATCTCAGCATTCAATTCCCTTTCCGTCATCTTGCTATACCTGTCAGTTGCCATTTCATCCTCCTTCGCCCTTACCCAAAGAAACTTGGGTTATTCCTTACCTCACCGGTTCCACCCGAAAGTGGGGTTAGCGTTTCGCTAACACTGGAAATGAGCGAAAATAACTTTTTTCTATATGCCTTTGTTAAAGTGCTTATAACTAGCTCGGAAAATCCTTGCAAAATAAAAAATATCCAAACCAGTCAAAGTAAATTATTAATGCTTTGTCGAATAATTACTCAACAAAACAGCTTTAGCAACAACCTCTTAAAGTTCCTGCCAAAACATAAAGTACTTATGGAGCGGGGAAGAAAAAAATTAAAAAATCATTGAAATGAATTCAATGCCTTCCCCGCTCCCTTTCGGCTATATTATTAATGAAAAGCCGAGTTATTTGCTTTTCTTCCTCCACCTGCCCAAATGGCAAATAAGAGGAACGCCAGTCCGGCAAGGGTCACCCAAGGGTGATCCCAAGACCACTTGATAATTTGTATCAAGTTTGAGGTACCCTGGAAAATAACTCCAGTTGGTTCCCCAACGGGTCCTGCTAGCCATCCAAGTAACATTGTTAACCCCATGCAAACTATGCAAATAAAGGTGATGACTAATAAGACCACAAATGTCCAGAAAAGAATCCGGACCCATACTGGGAATTTCTCGGTTCTCATGTTTAATCTCCTTTCAAGTATAATTTTGGCTTTACACCGCTTTGGATACCAAGCAACAAACACAAATCTAGGTTTTCACGCATATAATAAATAGTTTTCACAAAATTAGCCGTGATTTAAAACCTATTTCACGCTTGAATTTTTCACCATCCTGATACCCATGGCGGTGTAAAGCTTAAATATACCTCTATTAAAGAGCCACAAAGCTAAATATAATCTTTAAAGGCAGAGAAGAAAAAATGGTAAGGATTCTTTTCTCTTCCCTACCTTCAAGTTAGGGTTAATTGGAGTAATTTACCTTAGTTTTTTTGGAAATTACGAATAAAACCAAGGAAAAAGCAACTAATATTGTGCCTAAAATTTCAGGATGATCCTCTATGCCTGTTTCAACGGGCTTATGAACCACAATAACCTCAGGAGCCTGTTCTCCCAAGACCTGTTGACCATATTGCCCATAAATATTAGCCGGCATAGTTAATGCGGCTACTAAAAGAAATACAGATATTAAAATTGTTTTTAACATGATTAATAAATAAAAATCACTTAACTTTTTAAGTGATTTGAGAAATTATATACGACTAAAAGTTATTTGTCAAGTTACTACAGGATAGTATTAATCTAGGATATTAAGAGTAATGCTATGTCTTATAGGTACTACATTTTAGATCTCCAAAAGTCTGGCGTATTTAAAAATTCTAACGGGAGAATTTAAAGATTCGCAAGTATAAAGAATTAAATCGGAAGAATAATCTGTAATTTCTTCTCCTTCGGACTCTTTATAAACTTCATAAATATATTTTCTTTGCTCCCAGGTAATTTCTACTGTATCCCCTACTTTAAGTTTGGAAAGATTATAAAAAGAGTTTTTAAGTCTATAGGGAATACTCCATCTAAGATAACCATACCTATGTGCCGCAAGAATCATAGGAAGTGTCCTTGATGTCGGTGTACCGAAATCGGGAACCCTCCATACGCTAATTTTTAAAGCATTCTCATAATTCTCCCAAGAAGCTTCGTTGATGCTAGTTTCCATCTTTACCGATGGTATTTTAATCCTGTTTTCTTTAGGTAAATTAGGATCAAATCTGGGTTGATAAGTCGATTCTTCTTGCTTTTTATCTTCAACTGCAAAATTACTTTTATTTTCTTTCCTGAATGTGGCTGCAATAAGCTTTGAGAGGTCAAATTTTTTTGGGGTAACCGTATACCAAATTGAAGGAGCAAATCCTATTAAAATAAGAATTATGCCGGCAATTCCCAGCCATTTGGCAAGTCTCCCGGTTATTTTAGATACTTTACGATTAAATTCTGGGAAAACCGGATATTGATAATCTTCGTCGTATGTTGAATATTTATGCAATAGATCTTTATCCATATATCGATTAATCTTACTAAAATTTATGAGCAGTTAATATATTTTGGGGTTATTGAAACTAAAAATCGGCTCCAAAAGGAACGGGTAGATCGCCTGCCCTACAATCCACCCGTCCCCTCCGAAGCCGATTATAACCATAAAAATAATCGGGTATTGACAAACCCGTAAAACAAACTTAGTCTGAATTAGTTTAAATACTTTAAGCCTGTCCTCCTGCTTGGACACTCTTTTATTACTTTTTCCAGGCAGGAAGAAGCAATAAAGGGCATCTCTATTCGTGGAAGCGTTCCGTCAAATGACGGAGAACCCAACGATAGCGATGCTCTTTTTTTTGAGCTAAATGCTCATTTTGATGTGCCAATTAGA
>DATEXQ010000023.1:0-17146 GCA_035256745.1 Patescibacteria group bacterium | reverse complement strand
AATTTCAATCCCAAAATTAAAAATAAAAAATGCAACAGTAGCAATAGGCGGTGAAGACTTGTCAAAAAGCTTAATTCAATATCCAGGAACGGCACTTCCTGGAAGAGACGGAAATGCAGTAATTTTCGGACACTCCATTCTCCCCAGATTTTATAACCCCAAAGATTATATAGCTATTTTTTCCACGCTTACGGATTTAGCAAAAGGAGACGAGATAGAGGTTAATTATGACGGAGTGAATTTTTTATATAGGGTTGTCGATATGTTTGAAGTTTTGCCGACAGATATTCAAGTATTAGAACAGGATGTAAGTGATTCTTATCTAACTTTAGTTACATGCACTCCACCTGGAGATCCCAGAGACCCCAAAAGATTAATTGTTAGAGCAAAGGTAGTTCCGCCTGATATTTCGTATGAGAATACTAGGAATTGATTACGGAAGAAAAAAAATAGGACTTGCTATAGCATTCACCGAAATAGCAGAACCCTATAGAGTTATCAGATATGATGACTTGGAGGTATTGGGAGAAAAAATAAAAGAAGTCATAAGAAATGAAAATATAGAGGAAATAGTAGTAGGGGTTTCGGAAGGTGAGATGGCAGAGGAGACAAAAAAGTTTGGAGAAATCTTAAAAGAGAAAATAGGACTCCCGTTATCTTTTGCCGATGAAACGCTATCAACATATGATGCCCAAAGATTTTCACAAGAGGCGGGAGTGAAAAGGCAGAAAAGAAAAGATTTCGAAGATGCTTATGCAGCAACCGTTATGCTTCAGGAATATCTGGCTTCAAGGTGAGCATGTGGTATTTTTTTATGAAAAATATCTAATCTTTGTTAATTTAATATAATCATAGAGAAAATTATATTTATTAAGGCTAGTCAGATATTATATTTTTATTGATTTATACTGATGTTTGACAGCATGATGCCCATGCTATAATCTTGTTAGATACCATGTTTAAAAATGTAATCTCACCGATTCAAGCTTGGCTTTTATCTCAAGGAAGATGTGTGGGTTGTGGTAAACCTTTATCCGAAGCCAAGAGAACAAAATATGTAGAAGGAACTGAAAAAGTTTCTTGCTCTTGCGGAAGAATTTTTATTTTTAACCCCAAAACCAAAAAATACAGACGTGCTCTTCTTGAGGAAGTTTAATTTCTAAAAAATGAAGCGTTTAGCATTATTTGTTGCTGCCCCCATTATTCTTGTTCTAATCTTTTTATCTTTTGGCTTTTTTTGGTGGAGTCAAAATTCCAAACCTGTTTCTTCAAATAATGAGACTTTACGCTTTGTTATCCCCAAAGGTTATATAGCTTCCCAAACCGCTCAAAAACTTTATGAACAAAAACTAATTAAAAGTCCTTTGGCATTCAAAGTATATGTCCAGGTACGAGGTATATCTGGAAAAATTCAGGCAGGAGAATATGATTTATCGCAAAATTCATCCCTTCCCAAGTTGGTAGAAACCCTTCTTAAGGGTCCGACATCAGTCTGGATAACTATTCCTGAAGGATTAAGGAGAGAAGAAATTGCCATAAAGTTTGCTCAAAGTTTAATTAAAAACAAAAATCAACAGGAAGTATTTTTAAACGATTTTATGCAATACTCAAAAGGAAAAGAAGGATTCTTGTTTCCCGATACCTATCTTTTTCCGAGGGATATGTCGGGTGAAAAAATAGTCAATTTCATGAGTACTACTTTCGATAAAAAAATTTCTTCTTACTCGCAAGATATTGAGTTAGGGAGTCTTAATCCTAACCAAATAGTAACCTTGGCTTCTTTAATAGAGAGAGAAGCAAAAGGAGAGGAAGAAAGACCGATAATTGCAGGAATTTTAATCAAAAGAGCAAATGCCGGATGGCCTTTGCAGGTTGATGCAGCAGTTCAGTATGCTGTTGCAACCGATAAGTGCATAGCATCTACAACTTCTGATTGTAATTGGTGGCCGATTTTAACCAAAGAAGATTTACAAATTATTTCAAGATTTAATACTTACAAATATCCGGGTTTTCCTCCTTCTCCGGTTTCAAATCCTGGATTATCTTCAATTAAAGCTGCTGTTTTTCCCCAAGATTCTCCTTATTGGTTTTATCTTCATGATAATGAAGGAGTTATTCATTTCGCAAAGACAATAGAGGAACACAACGAAAATATAAGAAATTACTTGGGAAAGTAAATTTTTATTATTAAAGAGTTACTATAAAAGAGTTAATTATTATAAAAACGGGGCTTGACAGCCCTATATAAGCTAGTATAATCTCCCGTAGGCGTAAATTTTTTTACGCTGATTTGTTTTCGCCCCAAGAAATCTTGGGTTTTTTACGTATTGAATTTTTGTAGATTTTTATTAACCGTCGATGTCTACTCTTACAAATCGCCGATATTTCGGAAAAGAAGAAAAAAATTTGCCTGAACTAGATTTGATTAGTGTCCAAAAGGATTCTTGGAAGTTGTTTATAGACGAGGCAATAGCCCAAGAATTAGCTGAAATTTCTCCCATAGATGATTTTACTGGGAAAAATTGGCAGCTTATCCTTGAAAATCCCCGCTTAGGTGAAGAACCGATTTCTCCTAGAAAAGCAGCTGAAAAAGGTTTGAATTACTCCGTACCCATTAAAATTTCCGCAACTCTTATAAACAAAAGAACTGGCGATAAAATTTCTCAAGATGTATTTTTGGGTGATATTCCTCAGATGACTTCCCGTGGTACGTTTGTTATAAACGGTATTGAAAGATGCGTAATCAATCAGTTGGTAAGATCACCCGGAATTTATTTTTCTGGAGATTTGGATGCCTCGAGTGGAAGAATGCTTTACGGAAGTGAAGTAAGACCTCTTCATGGGTCATGGCTGGAATTTGAAATTTCCAGAAATGACGTTATTGCTGCAAGAATAGACAGAAGAAGAAAAGTAACAGCAACAGTTCTTTTAAGAGCTTTGGGGTTGGAAACCAATAACGAAATACTAGAAACCTTTAAGAATGTTGATAAAGACCCTCAACATAAATATATAGAAAAAACTCTCGAGAAAGATGCTACACAAACTAAAGAAGAGGCTCTTCTTGATATTTATAAGAAAATGAGACCTGGAGAACCGATAGTCTTGGAAAATGCCGAAAATCTTTTCGACAATATGTTTTTAGATCCAAGACGCTATTCATTGGGTAAAGTAGGCAGATTTAAAATTAATAAACGTTTGGGATTAAACCTGCCAAATGAAAAACCAACATGGGTTCTTACCAGACAAGACATAATTGGAGTTTTAACTTACCTTATCAAATTACAAAACGGAGAAGGTAGGGTTGATGATATTGACCATTTGGCCAACAGAAGATTAAGAAGAGTGGGAGAACTTGTTGCCACAAATGCCTTAAGGATCGGATTATTGCGTTTAGAGCGTTCAGTCAAGGAAAAAATGAGCTTGATTTCCCCTGAAGACAAACCCAATCCCTCACTTCTTGTAAATGCAAGACCGTTGATTGCATCTTTAAATGAATTCTTCCGTTCCAATCAGCTTTCCACAATTCTTGATGACACAAATCCTTTAAGCGAGTTGGACAACCTTAGAAGAGTATCTGTTTTAGGACCGGGTGGAATTAATAAAGAAAGAGCTTCATTTTCTATTCGGGACGTAAATTCCTCCCAGTATGGAAGAATAGATCCGGTAAGGACACCCGAAGGCCCTAATATTGGATTAGTTACCTATCTTGCATTATATGCCAGAGTGAATGAATTTGGATTCATAGAAACTCCTTATAGAAAGGTAAAAAAGATTAAAGACGGTAGAAAAGTAAAGATACAGATAACAAATGAAATAGAATACCTTGCTGCCGATGATGAAGAGGAATACCACGTAACCCACTCCGGAATAAATATCGATAGATATGGTTATATTACAGATAAAAGAGTACCTTTTAGGAATAAAGGAGCCATATTTGAAGGACCTGTAGCGGATGTTGATTTTGTTGACGTAACCCCAAGGCAAGTTGTTGGTACATCTGCATCACTAATTCCATTTTTGGCTCATGATGAAGGCAATAGAGCTTTGATGGGATCAAACATGCAATGCCAGGCTGTTCCTTTGGTATCACCCGAATCCCCTATTGTTGGAACGGGAATGGAAAAGATAATGGCAGAAGGAATGAAGAGAATGATAAAAGCAAGAAATGACGGGAAGGTCGAATATGCAGACGGAGAGAAAATAGAACTTAAATTAAATAGAAAGACCAGTGACCCTTCTTCTGAAGAAGTGGAAGTTGTGGAGGGAGGAAAAAAGGAGATTTACTATCTTACAAAATACAAGAGAACCGCACATTCGACCTGCTACGACCAAAGAGTGGTTGTAAAACCTGGAAAAAAGGTTAAAAAAGGAGATCTTTTGGCTGATGGACCTGCAATTGAAAATGGAGAATTGGCATTAGGTAAAAATTTGGTAATTGCATATATGTCTTTGGAAGGATATGGATTTGAGGATGCAATTGTGGTTTCAGACAGATGCGTCAGAGAAGATTTGTTAACTTCTATTCATGTTGAGGAATACGATGCAGATGTTGTTGATACAAAACTTGGCCCGGAAGAACTTACCCGCGATATCCCCAATGTTGCCGAGGCAGAACTGGCCAACCTGGCAGAAGACGGAATAGTTGTAATCGGTGCAGAAGTTATGCCTAATGATATATTGGTTGGGAAAATTGCTCCAAAAGGAGAAACGGAATTGACAAGTGAGGAACGGCTTCTTCGTGCTATTTTTGGAGAGAAGGCAAGAGAAGTAAGAGATACTTCTCTTAGAGTTCCCCATGGAGAGAAAGGAATAGTGGTGGATGTTCAAATTTTAGATAGAGATAAAGGTGACGAATTGGGTCCGGGAGTAATAAAAAAAGTAATAGTCAGAGTTGCCCAAATGAGAAAAATTACGGTTGGAGATAAAGTAGCAGGAAGACACGGCAATAAAGGAGTTATTGCTAAAATTTCTCCAGTTAGCGATATGCCGTATATGGCTGATGGAACACCGGTTGATATTATTATTTCTCCCTTAAGCGTACTTGCCCGTATGAATTTGGGTCAGCTTCTTGAATGTCATTTAGGATGGGCACTTTCCAAGACAAACCAAAAAGCAGCCCTACCGGTTTTTGATAAAGTGGGTGAAGAAGAAATAACCTCAGAACTTAAAAAAGCAGGACTTCCTGTAAGTGGAAAAACTAGACTTATTGACGGAAGAACAGGAGAGTCTTTCTTGGAAGAGACTGTTGTCGGAATCGAATATATTATGAAGTTAACCCACATGGTTGAAGATAAAACCCATGCCAGAAGTACAGGTCCTTATTCTTTAGTTACTCAGCAACCTCTTGGAGGCAAAGCCCAAATGGGAGGTCAACGTTTGGGAGAAATGGAGGTCTGGGGACTGGAGGCTCATAGAGCAGCCTATACTTTGCAGGAGATGCTTACTATAAAATCAGACGACATATTAGGAAGAGCACGCGCTTTTGAAGCCATAGTTAAGGGAGTGGATATTCCAGAGGCAACCATACCCGAAAGCTTTAGAGTTCTGGTTAGAGAATTAAACTCACTAGGGTTATCTATTGATGCAGTAGGAGGAGTTTATAAAGAAAGTGAAGAAGAAGAGTTAAAGGAAGGGGAAGAGTTGATGAAAGAAGCGGGAGGGCAGTTGGTTGTAACCCCAGAGCTTGTTAGTCCCGAAGGACCAATGGAGATTGAGGAAGTAAAAAAAGTAGAGTGAAAAAATAAATTTTAAATTATTATGGAACCTTTATCAGATTTAAAAACATTAAAAGATTTCAAAAGTCTAATAATTAAACTCGCTTCACCCGAGGATATCAGGAAATGGTCCCGTGGAGAAATTACCAAACCTGAAACCATTAATTATCGAACTTTAAAGCCCGAAAAAGATGGATTGTTTGATGAAAGAATTTTTGGTCCGACCAAAGATTGGGAATGTTACTGCGGAAAGTATAAAAGAATTCGCTATAAGGGAGTAATTTGTGATAAATGTGGAGTTGAAGTAACGCAAAGTAGAGTTAGACGCGAAAGAATGGGTCATATAAGTTTAGCAACACCCGTTGCCCATGTATGGTTTTTCAAAGGAGCTCCTTCAAAAATATCACTTTTGTTAAATGCCGCTCCCAGAGCGATTGAGCAGGTAATTTACTTTGCAAGATTTTTGGTTTTAGAGGTTGATGATAAAGGAAGAAAAGAAGCCTTAAAAACTCTTGAGGATGCTAAAAATACAGGCTTAAAGGAAATATCCGAAGTATACAGTCAGAGGAAGGAAGAACTTGAAAAGTTAGCCAAAGAGTCAAGAGAAAAGATAAAGGGAAAAATAAAAAACAAGGAACAAGCAGCTCTTGCAATTTCCGAAATTGACCTCGAATTAAGGAAAAAGGAACAGTCGGTTACTGAAGAGCAAAACCAAAGTTTCGAGAGGTCGAACTCTCTTTATGAAAACTTAATTTCTTTGGTTAAGAATTTAAATCAATCTAGCATCTTAACCGAGGAAGAGTACGAACAACTTTCAAATCATTCGGCTGTAAATTTTTTTGAAGCGAGAATGGGAGCAGAAGCGGTTCTTTCTGCGATAGAAAAAATTAATTTAGAGAAATTATTAGTTGACTTGAGGAAAGAATTAAATGAAGTAAAAACCACAAGCTCACGATTTGTTAAAATTTGCAAAAGATTAAAGTTAGTTGACGGTTTGAGAAGAGCAAAAGTAACTCCGACATGGATGATATTAAAAGTTTTGCCTGTTTTGCCTCCAGATTTAAGACCCATGGTTCAGCTTTCGGGAGGAAGATTTGCCACCAGCGATTTAAATGACCTGTATAGAAGAGTTATCAACAGAAACAACAGATTAAAACATCTTATAAGCTTAGGAGCTCCGGATATTATTTTGCGAAACGAAAAAAGAATGCTTCAAGAAGCTGTAGATTCTTTAATTGACGCATCACAACGAAAAGCAACAAGAAGAGGAAGGGGAAGACAGCCATTAAGAAGCTTGTCAGACATGCTTAAAGGTAAACAGGGAAGATTCAGGCAGAACCTCTTGGGTAAAAGAGTAGATTATTCAGGAAGATCAGTTATAGTAGTTGGTCCGGAATTGAAGCTTAACGAATGTGGGTTACCTAAGGAAATGGCTTTGGAAATGTTTAAACCTTTTGTTTTAAAGGAAATGATTGCAAGAGGAATTGCACCCAATGTCAAAAGTGCCAAAAATATGCTTGAAAGAAAACCTCCGGAGGTTTTTGATATTTTAGAGGAAATTACCAAAAATCACCCTGTAATTCTAAATAGGGCTCCTACTCTTCATAAATTAAGTATTTTGGCTTTCTATCCAGTGTTGATTGAAGGGGATGCCATAAGGCTTCATCCGGCTGTTTGTAACGGATTTAATGCTGATTTTGACGGAGACCAAATGGCTGTTCATGTTCCATTATCACAAAAAGCCATAAAAGAATGCGAAGAGTTGATGCTTCCCAGCAATAACCTTCTTAAACCGGCAGACGGTTCACCTATAGTAATACCTTCAAGAAAGGAAATGGCTTTGGGAGTTTACTATCTAACGTCTGTTGACGAGAGGATAAAGGCTAGTAATAGTGTTTTTTCTGATAAAGACGAAGCAATTTTTGCCTATCAGTCAGGCAAAGTTCAAGCAAGACAAATAATAACTCTTCGAATGGGTAAAGAATTATTAGAAACTACTGTAGGAAGAATTTTCTTTAACGAGATACTTCCGGAGAACTTTGATTACATAAATCAGGCGGTTTCATCGTCTGTCATTAAAGATATTTTCAGTAAAGCATTTGTTACCGTTGACATCAAAAAGGTTGTCCTGATGATAGATGCCATTAAAGACCTTGGATTTATGGGAGGAACTATTTCGGGTTTATCTTTTGGAATACCAGATGCTTTGGTTCATCCGGATAAAGAAAAAACACTTAAAGAAGCGGAAGGAAGAATTGAGGAAATAGAAGTTAATTTTGCCCAAGGATTAATCACCAATGAAGAAAAGAAAAGACTTTCCCACGAAATTTGGATTGAAGTATCGGAAGAATTAGCAGATAAAACATGGGATTTATTGGAACCCTCAAATCCAATAAGAATAGTAATTGACGCAGGCGTTGGAAGAATCAGCAGAGATCAAGTTAAACAGTTGGCAGCTATTAGAGGATTGGTTGTTGATCCTTTGGGTAAATTGGTAGATCTTCCAATAAAATCGAATTTCAGGGAAGGTTTATCGGTTTTTGAGTACGTTACTTCAAGTAGGGGTTCAAGAAAAGGATTAACAGATACCGCCTTAAAGACTGCCGATGCGGGATATTTAACCCGAAGATTAGTTGATGTTGCCCATGATGTAATAGTAAGAGTTGTAGATTGTGGAAGCGAAGATGGCTTTACTATTAAAAAAAGAAGTAGAACTTCTAAATTTGCACCAAGAATTTTGGGCAGGATCATAGTTAAAGATGTCGTAGCAAAAAATAAAAAAGTTTTAGTTAAAAAAGGAGAGTTGATTGACGAAGTTAATGCCAAGGAAATTGATAGATTGGGTATTGATGAAGTAATTGTTAGATCCCCTCTAACTTGTAAAACAAGGTATGGAATTTGTGGGGCTTGTTATGGATGGGATTTGTCTAATAATAAAATGGTTAGTATTGGAACACCAGTTGGGGTAATTGCCGCTCAGTCTATCGGTGAGCCGGGAACCCAACTAACATTAAGATCCAAACACACAGCTGGAGTTGTAGCAATTGACGTCACACAAGGTTTACCTAGAGTTGAGGAACTTGTTGAAGCAAGAACACCAAAAATTTTAACACCGCTTTCTGAAATTTCTGGAAAAGTTAAAGCAGCAGAAACAGATGATGGCTGGAAAGTTGTGGTTACCGCGTCATCAAAACCAAAAGAAGAAAGGGAATATATTATCCCCAAGACTTTAAAGTTAGCAGTTTCAGATAAACAATTAATAGAGGCTGGTACTGCTCTTGCTGTCGGGTCATTAGACATAAAGGAAGTCTTATCGATAAGAGGATTAAGAGAGGCTCAGGAATATCTGGTTAATCAAATACAAACTGTCTATGAATCCCAGGGAATTCCAATAAATGACAAACATTTTGAGGTAATTGTGCGAAAAATGAGTGACGAGGTAAAAATAGTAACTGCCGGTGATACTACGCTTTTACCTGGGGAGTTGGTTGAGAAAGCTACGTTTGAAGAGGAAAACGAAAGAATTTTGGCAGCAGGAGGAGAACCTGCAAGTGCACAACAGGTTGTTTTAGGAATAACAAGAAGGGCACTTCATACCGAAAGCTGGCTTTCAGCAGCATCATTTGAACAGACTACTGATATTTTGACAGATTCGTCTTTAAGGGGTAGGGAAGATAGACTTATAGGATTAAAAGAAAATGTTATTATAGGAAGAATTATTCCCGTTACTCCTGAAAGAGCTATCTTGCCGCAAGGCTGGAATTAGAGTAAAATACCTTGATTAGCAAAAAAAATTCAGAGTTCAAATTTTAATTCAATATTATGCCAACAGTTTCACAATTAGTAAGAAAAGGCCGCGTAAAAATCGTCAAAAAGACCAAAAAAGCGGCTCTAAAAAGGTGGTTTAACGCTAAGGACAGAAAATTTGCAGAACACCCCTCTCCTTTTAAGCGCGGTGTTGTACTGCAAGTAAGAACAATGACTCCCAAAAAGCCAAATTCTGCTTTACGAAAAGTTGCAAGGGTTAGACTTTCTAATAAGCAGGAAGTAACGGCTTATATTCCAGGTGAAGGACACGAATTAGCTGAACATTCTATTGTTATGATAAGAGGAGGCCGTGTAAAAGATTTACCGGGAGTAAAATACGAAGTAGTTAGAGGAAAGCTAGATACGACCGGAGTTGTGGGCAGGAAAACATCTAGAAGCAGGTATGGTACTAAAAAGGAAGGAGTAGGAATTCCTGTAAAGACAGCGGAGGCTTAAAACTTAATAAAAAATATGGCAAGAAAAGGAAGTTCAAAATTAAGAAATATAAAGGTAGATTTAATCTATAAAAATAAGATGGTTGCTAAACTTATTAACCGCTCGATGAAAGACGGGAAGAAATCGGTTGCAACAAAGGAAGTTTACCGAGCCTTTGAAATAATCAAAGAAGAATCTAAAGAAGATCCCTTAAAAATATTTTCTCAAGCGTTAGATAACATTAGACCGACCATGGAAGTTAGACCCAGAAGAATTGGGGGTGCTGCCTACCAAGTTCCTATAAGTGTTAGAGGTCCACGCAAAGACTCTTTGTCTATTAGATGGCTTATCAAAGCAGCAAATTTACGTCCAAATGGCGAATACAAAACTTTTGCACAAAAATTAGCGGCTGAAATACTTGAAGCCTCAAAAGGTGAAGGGGGAGCAGTGAAAAAAAGGCAGGAAATTGAAAGGGTAGCAGAGGCAAATAGAGCCTTCGCTCACTTTAGGTGGTAATTTTAATTTTACTCACACACTTCTAAAATTTAATTAACTTAATATTAATGGCAGGACAACAAATTAAAAGAAAAGCAGCTTTAATTGTTACGGAGACAAAAGACCGTAATCTTCCAATGGAAAAAATTCGTAACATTGGAATTATTGCTCATATTGATGCGGGGAAGACAACCACAACCGAGAGAATACTTTTTGAAACAGGCAAAACCTATAAATTAGGTAGCGTTGATGAAGGTACAACCGCAACAGACTGGATGGACCAGGAAAGAGAAAGAGGAATAACTATAGTTTCGGCTGCAATAACTACCTTCTGGGATTTGAAAAGCAACACTTCTGTAGAACCCGGACATTACAGGATAAATATTATAGATACTCCAGGTCATATAGATTTTACAGCTGAGGTAGAGAGGTCTTTAAGAGTTTTAGACGGAGCGGTTATGGTTTTTGACGGAAGAACTGGTGTAGAAAGTCAATCTGAAACAGTTTGGAGACAGGCTGATAGATACAACGTTCCCAGAATTTGTATTTTAAATAAATTAAATCTGATAGGAGCGGATTTTGAAGGAAGCATTAAATCTATAAGAGATAGACTTGGAGCAAACGCCTCTCCTATTCAGATTCCGATAGGTTCGGAGCATGAACTAAGAGGAATCGTAGATATCATAAAAATGAAGGCTTTTACATATAAAGGAGTTGACGATGCCAAGTTAATAGAGGAAGAAATTCCCTCGGATTTGGTTGAAGAAGCAAAAAAGTATAGAAACGAATTAGTCGAGAAAGTGGCCGAATACGACGATGAATCCTTAACAAAATATTTGGAGGGTAAGGAATTGGAGGAAACGGATATTAAAAGGTCTATAAGAAAAGGAGTTATAACAGGAAAATTCTTCCCGATTTTAGGGGGAGATAACAGAACCGTGATCGTTCAGACTCTATTGGATGCTGTTATTGAATACTTACCTTCTCCCGATGATGTACCTCCTGTTGAAGGAGTAAACCCAAAAACTGGTGAGAAAGAAATCAGGCATCCTAAAAACGAAGAACCATTAAGTGCCTTGGCTTTTAAAGTTGTTACCGACCCCCATGTTGGTAGATTAGTTTATTTAAGAATCTATTCTGGGGTAATAAAAGCAGGCCAATCAATTTATAATGCTACCAAAAGAGCAGGTGAAAGAGTGGGTAAGTTGGTACTTCTTCATGCAGATCAAAGGGAATTAATAGAACAGGCTTATGCTGGAGAAATTGTTGCAGCAGTAGGCATTAAAGATACGACAACAGGAAATACGATTTGCGATCCCAGCCATCCAGTTATTTTTGAATCAATCAGTTTTCCTGAACCCGTTATTTCTTTGGCAATCGAGCCGGCTACAAAGGTCGATCAGGAAAAGATGGGTTTGTCTTTACAGAAGTTATCCGATGAAGATCCTACTTTTAAAATAAAAAGCAATCCAGAAACAGGACAGACAATTATTTCCGGAATGGGAGAATTACAACTTGAAATATTAGTTGAAAGAATGAAGAGGGAATTTGGAGTCGTAGCAAAAACCGGTGCACCCCAAGTTGCATATAAAGAGACTATCAAGAAGATTGCCAGAGGAGAGGGGAAATATATTCGTCAGACCGGAGGTAGGGGTCAATATGGACATTGTTTTGTTAGAGTTGAGCCGTTAGGGAGGGGTGAAGGTAATGAGTTTAAGTCGGAGATAAAAGGAGGAAGTATCCCTTCCGAATTTATTCCGGCTATAGAAAAGGGAGTTAAGGAGAAAATGGAAAACGGAATTTTGGCAGGATTTCCCATGACCGATATGAAGGTTGCTGTATATGATGGAACTTTCCATGAAGTTGATTCTTCTGAAATTGCCTTTAAAATTGCGGGTTCTCTGGCAGTCGAAGATGCCGCTCGGGAGGCAGATATGACAGTTTTGGAGCCTATTATGAAGGTGGAAGTTACATGTCCAGATGAATTTATGGGAGATGTTATAGGAGATTTATCTGCAAAACGTGGACAAATCCAAAGTACAGAGAAAAGAGGAGTTATGACAGTAATTAATGCAATGTGCCCATTGGCGGAATTGTCTGGATATGCAACCAAACTTCGCTCGATTTCCCAAGGAAGAGCAAACTATTATATGGAGCCCAGTCATTATGAAGAAATGCCTAAAAATTTGGTAGATAATTTAGCAGCCAATAAGGTTGTTAAAAGATACTAATTAAATTAGCTCTTGACAGCTTTGTTTAGCCTCATTTATAATACGGGTCAGTATCTATCGATATGAGGGCTGTTATGCCCTTTTAATTTTTAAAAAATATGGCTGGAGAAGCAAAACAAAAATTTGAAAGAACAAAACCCCATGTAAATATTGGTACTATTGGTCACGTGGATCACGGAAAGACCACCTTGACTGCTGCAATAACTATGGTTTTATCAAAGCAACCAGGAAATAAAACCAAACCCCTAAAATTTGACGAAATCGATAGCGCTCCTGAAGAAAAAGAAAGAGGAGTTACCATCAATATTTCTCATATAGAGTACGAAACAGACAAACGCCATTATGCCCACATCGACGCTCCGGGTCATATAGACTACATCAAAAATATGATCACAGGAGCAGCCCAGATGGACGGTGCAATATTGGTAGTTTCAGCTGCCGATGGAAAGATGCCTCAAACAACCGAGCATGTTATTTTGGCCAGACAAGTCAACGTACCCGCTCTTGTAGTTTTTCTTAATAAGGTCGATACGGTTGATGATCCGGAAATAATCGACTTGGTCGAACAAGAAATTAGAGAACTTTTAACAAAATATGAATTTCCTGGCGATAAAGTTCCAGTAATAAGAGGAAGTGCTCTCAAAGCTCTTGAAGGAGATGCCGAAGCTCAAAAGCAGATTTTGGAACTTATGAAGGCCGTTGATGAATATATTCCTGATCCCAAAAGAGATACTGAAAAACCTTTCCTTATGCCTATTGAAGATATTTTTGCCATAAAGGGACGAGGAACGGTTGTAACAGGTAGAGTCGAAAGAGGGAAGCTTAATCTTAATGAGGAAATAGAGATAGTAGGTTTGAGGGAAACCAAAAAGACAGTTGTAACGGGTTTGGAAATGTTTAGAAAAACTTTAGATGAGACCCAAGCAGGAGACAATGTGGGCGTACTTCTTAGAGGAATTGAAAAAGACGATGTTGAAAGAGGACAAATCTTGGCAAAACCCGGTTCGATTACTCCCCATACCCAGTTTGAAGCAGAAGTTTATATCCTTTCAAAAGATGAAGGTGGAAGACATACACCATTCTTTACGGGTTACAAACCACAATTTTTTGTAAGAACGGCTGATGTTACGGGAGAAGTTACTCTACCAGAAGGTATAGAAATGGTTATGCCTGGAGATAATGCAAAAATGAAGGCGAAGCTTATTCAACCGGTAGCTATGGAAGAAGGTTTAAGATTTGCAATAAGAGAAGGCGGAAGTACGGTTGGAGCAGGAGTTATAACAAAAATAATCGCTTAATTTCGCCCAAACTACTTGCACTTTAAAGAGGTATGCCAACAGGAAGATTACGAGTAAAACTTAAGTCCTATGACCACAGAGTGGTCGACGATGCGGCAGCTAAAATTCTAGACGTCGCTATAGCGACTGGTGCAAAAATAGTTGGCCCAATACCTCTCCCCACAAAAAGAACACTTATTCCGGTTCAGACATCTCCTTTTACAGATAAGGACGCAAGAGAGCATTTTGAAATTTTGGTTCACAAAAGACTGATTGAAATTCAAGATCCATCGGAGCGTACAATTGATTCGCTTTCAAACCTAGATCTTCCCGCTGGAGTTTCGATAGAAATAAAGATGTAATTTCTTTATAGATACCTCAATCGCTCCCAATAGAATAAAACGTAAATTAAGGCAAATTATACTTGCCTAAGATAGGTATATTTTGCTATAATCGACGCATCGTGGAGTTGTTTCGTTACATATAAACCACGCAAAGGATTCTAGAAGTACCCAAAGGTGCCTCTGGCGCCTTTTTTTGTGTAAAAATGTTAAATACACTTCTTGGAACTAAACAGAAAATGAGTCAGACCTTTGTAGAAGGCACAAGGGTACCTGTTACGTGGATAACTGTAGGGCCATGTGTCGTAACTCAAATAAAAAATCCAGATACCGATGGCTATTGGGCAGTACAACTAGGCTTTGGCAAGAAAGAGATTAGAAATATTACCAAACCATTACAAGGACATTTACGCGGGGTAACTCAAGAAAAAAAAGCCCCGCGTTTTTTAAGGGAAATTAGACTTGAAGATAAACCGGATTTAAAGGTTGGGGATGTTCTTAAACTTGTGGATGTTTTTAAGGTTGGTGATTTGGTTACAGTTACTGGAATTAGCAAAGGTAAGGGTTTTGCTGGAGTTGTAAAACGCTGGCATTTTGCAGGAGGACCAAAAACACATGGACAATCAGACAGATTGAGAGCACCTGGTTCTATAGGACAAGGTACAACTCCCGGAAGAGTTTATAAAGGTAAGCATATGGCGGGAAGAATGGGACAAGATAGAGTAACCATAAAAAATTTAATAGTTGCCGAAATGGATAGCGAGAAGGATAAAATTGCGATTTCAGGTCCGGTTCCGGGTTCGACAGGAAGTTTACTTATTATAAAAAAAGTGGCTTCTGGTAAACTCGAAGAGCTGGTGGAAGAGGCTCCTGAGGTAATTACTCAACAAGTAGAAGAGGTTAAAGAAGAGAAAAAAGAAAGCGAGGAGGTAAAAAATGAATAAAATAGAAGTTTATACAATCGATGCTAATAAAAAAGCAGATATTTCAACTCCATCAAATTTCAAGGAGAAAGTGAACTTAAGCTTACTTTCTCAAGCAATAAGAGTTTATGGGGACAGAAAACATCCGGGACTTAATAAAACAAAGACAAGAGCAGAAGTAAGAATATCTACAAGAAAAATTTATCGTCAGAAAGGAACGGGTTTTGCAAGACATGGTGCAAAAAGCGCTCCTATATTTGTTGGTGGAGGTATAGCTCATGGACCAACAGGTTTAAAAAGAATTCTTACCCTTTCGTCTAAGATGAGGAAAAAGGCTTTGGCAATGGCACTTACCCTAAAACTTGAAAGTGGAGATATTATAGCCGTTGATTCCCTAAAATCTTTCAAAAAGACAAAGGAAGTTGCAAAATTCATCGATAAAATTTCCAAAAAATTAAAAAAGGTTAATAAAATAACCACTTTTGTTGTTGATCAAAATCCTAAAGATCATTTTTTTCTTAAAAACATTAAAAACGCGACAATCAAATCTTTCAAAAATCTAAACGCGTATGACGTTTTTTATGGGGGTTTAATACTTCTAGACAAAGATATTTTTGAAAAAGGAGAAAAAATAACTCAAAAAAAATCTAAAACAGTTAAACCCAGAAAGGTAACCAATAAATGAAATTAAAACCAGTTATTACTGAAAAAACAAATCTTTTGGCTAAAGACGGTATATATACATTTTATGTTGATCCAGGTTTAAATAAGCGGGAAATTAGAAATGCTATAAACGAAACGTTTGACGTACATGTTGTAAAGATTAGAACCATTAATAAAGGTAAGGGAATCAAAAAGAATTACTCGGGAAGAAAGACGGTAATAAGGGCCGTAAAGAAAGCAATTGTAGTCTTGAAGGAAAAAGAAAAAATTAGTGTGTTCGAAACTAAAGGAGGAAAAAAATAAATGAGAAAATTAATAAAAATATTACCTAAAAAATCGGGAAGAGGTTTTGGCGGAAGTGTTACTGTAAGACATCAGGGAGGAAGAGTTAAAAGATTTTTACGAGAGATTGATTTTAAAAGAGATAAACGAGGTATTTGGGGAAAAGTTGAAAGACTAGAATATGATCCAAATCGAAATGTTAAAATAGCACTAATTCTTTACGAAGACGGTGAAAGACGCTATATTTTAGCTCCTTTGGGTTTAATAGAAGGTCAAAAGGTTGTTGCTTCCGAAAATGCACCCTTGGAAGCAGGAAACGCTCTTGCTTTAAAAAATATTACGACCGGAACTATCATACATAATATTGAGATAAAACCGGGTAAAGGGGGACAAATGGTAAGGGGTGCAGGAAGTGCAGCCGTTCTTATGGCCAAGGAAAAGGATTTTGTATTGGTAAAATTACCTTCGGGTGAAGTCAAAAAGTTCAATCCCGATTCACTTGCCACAATAGGACAAGTAGGAAGTATCGAAGCAAGAAACATCATACTTGGTAAAGCAGGAAGGAAAAGATTGATGGGAATAAGACCTACAGTTAGAGGTACTGCACAGCACCCGGCATCTCATCCTCATGGAGGAGGAGAAGGAAGAAGCGGAGTGGGATTAAAATACCCCAAAACTCCTTATGGTAAACCTGCTGTAGGAAAAACAAGAAAGAGAAGCAAATATTCAAACAAACTGATAGTTCAGAGAAGAAAGGGAGGCAGATAATTTATGTCAAGAAGTAGTAAAAAAGGTCCATATGTAGATAAAAATCTTCTAAAAAAGATTGGTGGAGGGATGGGAACAAAAGAAAACCCTATAAAAACTTGGGCAAGGGGTAGCCAAGTACCACCTGATTTTGTCGGTAAGTATTTTAAAGTTCATAACGGAAGAGTCTTTATAGATGTTTTTATAATCGAGGATATGGTAGGACATAGA
>DATEXQ010000022.1:0-12135 GCA_035256745.1 Patescibacteria group bacterium | reverse complement strand
ATATAAAAACTTTAACTTTCTTTTTTCGGTTACAATATCTTCTACTTTGACATTGGAACTGTAAGTTTTTGTCACAACCCCACCCGTTTCCAAATTTCTGGCGGTAACTCTTACAATTGCCCCTCCCCTTCCCATTTTTATGTGGGAATACTTGATAACCTTATGCGGTTTACCGTATGACAAAAACGTAATTCCGTTTTTTAAAACTGATGCTTCAATCATGTTTACTAATTCTAACATTTAGGGGGCGGGAATCTCATGGAAAAAGTATTTTACTAATTTTTACATGGTTCCCGCCCCACAGGTTAAATCCACCACAGTTTTGCTTTTAGCTTATTCCGAAATGGTTATCGTCTAAAACTAATTTAAATTCTATCCATACCAGAGAATGATCCGAATTCCATATTATAGAACTAAAATCTCTAGAAATTTCAAAAGAATTCTGTTCAATCTGGACTCGTGTATCGCCAGGAATTTCTACAGCAATGTTATTCCATACCCTTTCGGCATCAACACTGTTATGGAATACTCCAAATAACTTTCCGCCAAATATTTCCCTACATATAATGGCATCATTTAAAAAACCTCCACCAAACGTAGGTCCATACATCTCTTGAACCTTCCAATAAGGTTCAGCCTTCCATTTGCTTATTAACATTAAACACCTCCTATATTCGGATAAAAAGAGCAAAATAAACTGTGATGCCATATTATATCAAAAGAATTTATAAATAAATAATATAGAATATTATTTTCTGTTCTTTTTACATAAGGTTCCAATTTTAAGGCCAATTTGGTAAAATATATAGATTCCTATCAGGCCGGGTGGCGGAATTGGTAGACGCGCACGACTCAAAATCGTGTGGGGCTAATACCTCATGAGGGTTCGAGTCCCTCCCTGGCCACAAAGTATTTTTTAATAAAAACGTTAATTCGAACGTTTTGTTTCTCTTCCGTAAAATTTAATCCTATCTCCTCTGAAGACTAGTTTTATGCTTTTAAGCGGTCCGTTTCTGTGTTTTGCTATTTCCAAGGCTATATTTTCCGAATTTTCTTCATCCTCTCTCCATAAAAACATCACAACGTCGGCATCTTGTTCAATGCTTCCCGACTCCCTCAAATCTGCCAACTGCGGTCTTTTTTCTCCTCTTTGCTCAACAGCTCTTGATAGTTGGGATATTGCCAAAACTGGAACTTTTAATTCTCTTGCCAAATTTTTAAGACCTTGTGTAATTTCCGAGACCTCCTGTACCCGGTTTTCCAATTGCCTGCTTCTTGCCAACTGTAGATAATCGACAATTATAAGATCAATTCCCACTTCTACTTGCAATCGCCTTGCTTTGGTTCTCATTTCAAGAATTGAAAGAGCAGGTGTATCGTCAATATAAAGAGGAGCCTCAGCCAAAACACCCATGGCGTTAGAAAGTGCCGTAAAATCATCTTCCGAAAGTTTTCCTGTTTTTAATTTCCAGGCATCGATATCTGCTTGGGAAACCAGTAGCCTATCCACCAATTCCTCCTTACTCATTTCCAAGGAGAATAAAGCAACGGGTCGGTTATACCTAACTGTAATATTTTGTGCTATGTTTAATGCCAAAGAAGTCTTCCCAACTCCGGGTCTTGATGCCAAAATTAAAAGATTTGATTTCTGAAAACCTGCCGTAGTATCATCCAAATCTTTGAAACCGGTTGGGACACCTCTTAATCCTTCCGCTTGTTTATGCAGTTCGTCAAGTCTGTCAAAACTTTCTGCTAGTGCACTTTTTATGGGAGTAAATGTATTGGATAAATGTTTTTGAGTTAATGAAAAAACCTCTGCTTCGGCTTTATCCAAAAGCTCATCTGCAGCCAATGAATCGTCCATAGAAAGACCCACAAGCCTACTTGCTGCAGCCATCAGAGATCTTTTGGTTGCAGCATCTTTGACGATTTTTCCATAATGTTCAACATGGGCGGCAGTTGGGACTCTACTCACCAACTCTGCCAAATAACTTACCCCTCCTATTTTCTTTAAGAATTTTTTTCTTTTTAATCTATCTGCTACGGTTAATACGTCAATGGGGATTCTGTCTTCGTAAAGCTCAATACAGGATGAAAAGATTTCTTTATGTCTATCGTCATAAAAATCCTCTGGATGTAAAAATTCAGCAACTGCAACAACTGCATCTTTATCCAAAAGAAGAGCACCGAGTACAGACTCTTCAGCATCTACCGAATGAGGCGGAATTCTTACTTGTGGATTTTCTGCCATAAAATTAAAGATATATTTAGCACCAACTAGAATCTATGTAAATGGCAGTTTTACTTTTCCTTAATATCCAAAAGAACTATTTTCTGCTCTTCTTCTGAAAGATCGGATATCTTTATAGAAAGTTTTGGAATTCTTTCAACAGGAAGGGCTACTTCCTTAAGAAAGGCATCGACGGATTCAAGGTTAGATAATGATCCTCCCCTTACTCCCTCTTTCTTGTAATGCATTGGTAATGTAATTTCCGGCTCAATTGCTCTTACTATTTCCACAGCATCTTTGGCTGATAACGACATCGGGTGTCCTGAATTTATCATTAAAACATTAATTTCTCCTATATCCTCTAACATTTTATCAGTAAGTTTGTGACCTAAATCTCCCAAATGGGCAATTCTTATTTCTTCAATTTCAAAAACATAAATCACGTTTTTTCCCTTCTCTTCTCCATTTTTATCGTCATGGAAACTGGGTATTCCTATTATCGAAATATTGGATAGTTCATATTCACCCGGTTCAGTTATTACTTTTCGGTAACCTCTTATCCTCTCCAGGTAATTATGATCGGGGTGATCGTGGGATATTGTTACAACATCTGCCTCAGTTATTGGATATTTTATTCCTAATATTTGCGGGTCAAATGGATCCGTAACTAAAGATGCTTCTTTGGTTTTTATCTTGAAGGATGAGTGACCCAAGTACGTTATTTCCATAAAGCATTTGCATCGTACCAAACCCTTCTTTACTTGACAAGTACCTGAAGTTTTCATATAGTGTCTGCACGCCTGTTATCATAAACTCTAATGCGCAAGGAAATATTTTTCGCAATTCTAGCCGGATCTTTATTCGGACTTATTATCGCGTTCGGTATCTGGAAGGCAAATTCATCCATGAAATCCAACGGTTCTACTTCTGAAACATTGCCTTCTGAAGAATCCTCCTCTCCTACTCCACAGCCACAGATTGGTTTAACCTTAGCCAAACCTGAAGATGCAGATGTCGTGACTGAAAGTCCGATAACTGTAAGCGGGGCAACGAAACCAAATGCTTGGGTTACGATTTCCGCTGAAAGCAAGGATTACGTAATTAAAGCGGATATGAACGGTGGTTTTCAACAACTGGTAGATTTAATAGGAGGCGCAAACGAAATAGTCATCACTTCATTCGATGAAAGCGGTAATTCAAACACCCAAAACCTTATTGTTGTGTTGTCGAGTGAGTTTGCAAAATGAATTTATGAAAAAAATAACAGTAATAATATTATCAATAATTCTTTTTTTTCTAACCGTAAAACTTTTAAAAGCCGAAACCGCCACCTCGTCTTCGGAATCGATAAGGGAAAAGGTTCAGGAAAAAGTAACCCAAGTTCTTAGTAATCCGAAATCATATATAGGTACAATCACGGATATTTCTTCTACAACTATTCAAATAAGAAAATTTCTTCTTGATGGAGAAGGAAAAACCGGCGAAATATTACAAATATCATCAAACCAAGACACTGTTTTTGTAAGCGTTGGAAAATCCACAAAAACCATCAAACTTGCCGATATCGCCATTGGTGATTTTATTATTGCCATGGGTTATAAAAACGGCAACAGCGTTCTTAATGCCACGAGAATTTTGGTAACAGAGGCAATGAAACCCTCAAATAGAATTTCCGTATTTGCTAAAGCTTCCAAAGTCAGCAAAAACAGTTTGGAATTAACATCTTCATTAAACGAAAAACTTATTCTAGAACCCACTAATTTAGTCAGTGTAATTGCCCTGGTAGACCAAAAGGAAACAAAAATTAAATTCTCGGATATTGAAACCGAAGATTCTATAATTGCTTTCGGAATCATGAATAACAATATTTTTGAGGCTAGAAAAATATACGTAATATCAACAACACCAAGTGCCAGCTCTACCCCTTCTACACCTCCTTCCGCAAAACCAACCGCATCTCCCAAACCAACCATATCTTCCTCTCCTTTCCCCACTCCATAAACTTTCTAATCTGTTTGCCCAAAAGACCGAAATCATAGATAATAAGGGTATGGATAAAAAGAAAATTCAAGTTTTGAAAGGATTTAGAGACTTTTTACCCGAAAAAATGACCATACGAAATCGGGTTATTTTTATATTGCGTGAAGTCTTCGAGTCATATGGATTTTCGGAACTTTCTACTCCCACCTTGGAATATCAGGATGTCTTGCTCGGGAAATACGGAGAGGAAGCGGAAAAATTGATGTATCTCTTTAAAGACCAGGGAGAAAGAGCTGTGGGTTTAAAATACGACCTTACGGTTCCCTTATCTCGTGTAATGGCACAATATCCAAACTTACCAATACCTTTTAAAAGATATCAAATACAACCCATTTTCAGAGCAGAAAAACCCCAAAAAGGAAGATACAGAGAGGTTTACCAATGCGATGTCGATACTGTCGGTTCTACATCTTCCCTTTCCGATGCTGAAATTTTAGCAATTATATCTGTCTCGCTTACCAAACTTAATTTCACCGATTACAAAATTCGTTTAAATTCCAGAAAGGTTCTTTTCAACATAATTGAAAAATCGGGTATCAAACAAGAAAAATCTCAAACCATTCTTCAATCGATAGACAAATTGGACAAAAAAACTCAAGACGAAGTGGAAAAAGAACTCCAAGATAAAGGGCTAAACAAAGAAACCATCAAAAAACTTTTCGGAAATTTAAAAACAGCCGAAATGGATGACAACTTAAAAGAGATTATAAGTATTGCCAATAAAATGGGAGCTAAAAACATCGAATTTGATCCCATTTTGGTAAGAGGTCTTGATTATTATACAGGCAGTATTTTTGAAACGGTTGTGGAAACACCAAAAATCGGCTCCATCACAGGAGGAGGCAGATTTGATAATTTAATTGAAAAATTGGGTGGTCCTAACCTTCCTGCGGTCGGAACAACAATAGGTTTGGATAGAATCTGCGATTGCATCGAAGAATTGAATCTTTGGCCAGATTTACCCTTAACTCCCACCAAGGTTCTGATAACAATCTTTTCAAAGGATCTTCTTGTTAATTCCATCGATTTAGCGAAGTTATTAAGAGCAAAAGGGATAAATTGCGAACTTTTCCCGGGTGATGAAAAATTGGATAAACAGCTAAAATATGCCGACAAAAAAGGTATTCCCTGGGTAATAATTGCGGGACCAAATGAGATAGAAAAAGAAGTAGTTACTCTTAAAAACCTTCAGGAAAAATCTCAGGAATCTATGAAATTCGAGAAAGCAATAGAAACCATAAAAGCCTCATAAATAAATCTCTAAAAAAATTTAGAGATTATTACATTCCTGTTCTTGATTCCCCTTTATGGATATCTGATACTTAAAGTATGAATCCACACCGTTTAAGGGCATACATTATGCTAATTATCGTATCCCTCATCTGGGCATTGGCAGGTCCGATTATTAAATACACATTGGGAGTATTATCCCCTTTAACTTTTTTAGCTTACAGATTTGCCATTTCAACGGTTTTTGGATTGTCTGTATTTATTTTTACCGGTATAAGACTGCCTAAAGATAAAAAATCTTTAGCTCTTATTTTTATTTATGGTCTTTTTACTTCAACTATTGCTTTGGGACTACTTTTCTGGGGTTTGGAGAAAACAACGGTCGTCGATATGTCCTTGATCAGCATAACCGGACCTCTTATGATAACCGTTGCGGGAGTAATTTTTCTTAAAGAACACGTAACCAAAAGGGAGAAAATCGGAATGTTTATTGCTCTTATAGGAATGCTTACAACTGCAGTTGAACCTGTTATCGGAGGCGATGGAATAACAAGACTTTCAGGAAATATTTTAATTATTCTTTATTTACTGGGAAATACCTTTTCGATTGTTCTTCTTAAAATATTATTAAGACAGGGTATAAAACCTCTTGTATTATCAAGTATTTCATTTATTATCGGATTTGTCACAATTCTACCCTTGACCCTTTTAAAATATGGTTTCACAAATATTATTCAAACTCTTGAAGTTACTCCTTTTCCCTACCACCTTGCGGTAATTTTTATGGCAATCTTATCGGGAAATATAGCCTATGCTCTCAGTGATAAAGCCCAAAAAACAATAGAGATTTCCGAAGCGGCTCTGTTTTCCTACCTCTACCCCATTTTGTCTATCCCCATTGCAGTTCTGTGGTTGAAAGAAAAAGTATCGATAACTTTTCTTCTGGGTGCAATAATTATTTCTGTGGGAATATTTATTGCAGAATTTAAACAAAGAAGCGTTGCTTCAACCTAACTTCGTTGGTATAATACAAAACGTAAACTAAACAAAAGCGTAACTTTTATGAAAGCAGATATACATCCCAAATGGTTTCCCCAAGCAAAGGTAACTTGTGCCTGCGGAAATACTTTTACTATTGGTGCGACAGTCCCTGAAATACGTGTTGAGGTATGTAGCGCCTGTCACCCTTTTTATACCGGTCAAATGAAATTCGTAGATACGGCAGGACGTGTTGATGCATTCAAAGCCAAACAGAAAAAAGCAAGCTCTAGAGTCGTATCCAAATCCGAAAAAAGAAGAATTAAAAGAGAAAAGAAAATATTGAAAGAACTTGAAAGACCGGATACCTTGGAAGAATTAAGGACACAATCCAAGTCTAAGAAAAAATAACAAAAATAAGTTATTCCTCAAATTTTTATGGAAAACAGCGATATTTTTCAAAAGGCATATATTGAAGTCAGGGGTGCTACAGGTGGTGACGAAGCAAAAATATGGGCAAAAGATCTTCTTCGCATGTACATGCGTTATTCGCTAAAAAAAGGTTGGAAAAGTACTTCCGTTGATGAAGGAACAATAACCGTCACAGGTCCAAACGTCTTTGAAATTCTTAAAAACGAATCTGGAGTTCATAGGGTCCAAAGAGTTCCAACAACAGAAAAAAGAGGCAGAATTCACACCTCAACCGCAACGGTTGCAGTTTTACCGGAAATCAAAGAAACACAAATTCAAATAAACCCAGCTGATTTGGACTGGCAGTTTTACAGGGCATCTTCCCAAGGAGGACAAAACGTTCAAAAAGTATCAACGGCAGTCAGATTAATACACAAACCAACTGGAATCGTGGTTACATCCCAAGAACAAAGATTCCAGGAACAAAACCGAATCAGTGCACTTAGTCTTCTCCGGGCAAAACTATTCGAGAAACAAGAAGAGGAAAAAATGAAAACTATTGCAGGCTACCGTTCTGCAATAGGTCACGGGATGAGAGCCGAAAAAATCAGGACTTATAATTTTCCCCAAAACCGTGTGACCGATCATCGTATTGGAAAATCTTTCGGGAATTTGGAAAGCATCGTTGAAGGAAATCTTGATAAATTAGTTACTGCTTTGCAAAATATGAACTAATTTTTTTATCCGTTTGATTCCGTAAGAGTAATGGTTATATTCATAACCTCTCCATTTCGCCAAATATCGATATTTAAAACATCTCTTGCTTTCTTGTTCTTGATTACCTCAGACAATGGTTTTGTTTCATTAAGTTCCTCTGCGTCCATTTTGGTAATAATATCACCGGGTTGAATACCCGCATTGGCAGCCGGAGAACCTGTTACAACATTAACTACATAAGCACCTTGGGGAACATTATTTAAAATTGCCGTTTGTTTGGGAATCATCTGATACTCAACCCCAAGATATGCTTTACCTATAAATCTTCCTGCCCCTTTAAATTGATTTAAAGCGTCTTTAACGACATTTACGGGAATTGCAAAACCTATATTTTGAGCTCCTTGGGCAACGGCAACATTAATTCCAATAACTTGGCCTGATGAATTAAGAAGCGGTCCCCCTGAATTTCCCGGGTTAATCGCTGCATCCGTTTGTATAACATTATCTAGTTGCTCAACGTACCCCTGGTAGGCATCGCCTGCGGTGATTCCCCTACCCAATCCCGAAATTACTCCCGTTGTAACTGTATTTCTGAATGAACCCAAAGCCGTTCCTATTGCTATTGCAAATTGTCCCACCTGTAAATTTGACGAGTCGCCAAATTCAACAGGTTTTAAATTGCTGGTATCTATTTTTATAACCGCAATATCATTAGCAGGATCTCTACTGATGCTTTTAACGTCATATTCTTTGCTGTCGGAAGTTATTACTTTATAACTTGCAGTCGTATCTGATACCACATGTTTATTGGTAACTATAAGACCGTCTGATGATACTATAAAGCCGCTTCCGATATCTTGTGGTTGACCACCTTGAACTTGCTGGCTAAAACCCTCAAAGGGGTTAAATTGTATTACCGTTCTTGCCGGTGTTTGAATCTGTACGGTCACAACTGACGGAGAAACGTTTTTTACGACATCTATAACAACTGAATCCTCGGTTAGAATTTTTTGATTTATAAGATTTCTTGAAGGAAAAAATTTATCCAACGGCTTGAATTGAAAAAGCCTGTCGGCTATTGCCCCTCCTGTTACAGCAACCAAAATTACTATTCCGATTGCAACACCAATCAAAAACTTTTTGAAGTTAAGTTTTATTTTTACCATAAGTAAAAAATATTATTTACCCACATTCAAAACTTCTATGGCTTTATCAAACTGCTCGTCTTCTTTTGTCTCTGAATTATCTTCTAGCTTAACATCAGGTTCAAGTCCTTGACCGTTTACCCAAGTCTCTTTGGGAGTAAGCCATTTGGCAACAGTGATATGAAGTCCTGCCCCCCCATCTACTTGTCTCGGTTCTTGTATTGTTCCTTTTCCGAATGTGGTATCCCCGACAAGCTTTATTTTTGCTTGATCCCTCAAAGCCCCTGCCAATATTTCAGATGCCGATGCGCTTCCCTTATTTACCAAGATAACCATAGGAATATTCGCAAGTCTGGGAAATTTATCTGTTCTAAATTCGTTTTTGGTACCGTTTGATTTTGCTTCGTATACAACCAAAGTGTTATTGGGTAAAAATTCTCCTGCAATATCAACTGCCCCCTGTAAATAGCCACCCGGGTTATTTCTTAAATCAAGAATTATTCCCTTTGGTTTGTTTTTCAATATATCCCTTACTGTCTTCTCCCATTCCCCGTTTGTTTCCCCTGCAAATTTAAGCAATTTAACGTTTGCAATATCTTTTTCTTTTCCTTCAAAACTTAAAATCACACTTGGAACATTAATGTCTTTTCTAACAATATCCACTACGATGGGTTTGTCGCTTCCGTCTCTTAACAGAGTAAGTGTAACTTTTGTCCCTGAGGAACCCCTGATAATTTCTACGGCATCAGGTAAGCTCATACCAGAAGTTGAAACATCAATTTTTTTGTTCTCGTCTTTAATTCCGATAATGTAATCTCCCGGTTTTACTCCCGCTTCTTCGGCCGGAGATTTAGGCAAAGGTGCAATAACCGCTAGTTGTGTTCCCCTAAAGCCAATTTGAATTCCAACTCCCTGGAATGACCCTTGTAAATCCTCCTGGACCACTTTGTTTTCTTCAGGAGGTAAGAAAACAGTGTAGGGATCTCCTATTGCACTCACCATTCCCCGAATTGCTCCATATACCATTTCTTTGGGATTAATTTTTGTCTTGTCAAAATAATCGGAAACCATCACATCCCAAACTTTCCAAAATAAGTTGAAGTCGACATTTTTGTCGAGGGGAACATTCCTTTCAATTTTTATTTCCGATAATTTTGTGAAGCTGGCTTTATAACCCTGTTTGCCCAAGTAATATCCTCCAGAAAATATCAACACAACAAGAATTGTGCTTATAAATATTTTTCTTAAACGGATAATATTGACTTTGGGCATGCTTAATTGGGATAGTTTAAATCTTTTCGGAAAACGGAAGAAGAGCCAAAATCCTAGCTCTTTTAATTGCCAAACTTAATTTTCTTTGGTGTCTGCTACAAATTCCGGATCTTGTGGCGGGCATTATTTTTGCTCTGTCAGTCATAAATTCTGCCAAATTTTTATAATTTTTATAATCAGGATCTTTCCCTTTGTCACAAAAGGGACATTTATTATAAATTTTTCTTATTGGGATTTTACGTCTTTGAGGCTCTTTCTTCATATGATCTTAGAAAGGTATGTCTTCTTCGTTTTCTTTGGTTTCTTTATCTTCCTTTTGAGTTTTAACTTTTTTGGATTCTTTCTTGGGTTTTTCTTTACTTTCAGTTTGAACTACTTCCTCAACTGGTGCTTGTGATGGTTCTTGTAAAACCGCTTCGGGAACATCAAATTCTTCACTACCAACGCTTTCTCTTCTTGAATCAAGAAGTATCATATCAGAAATTACAACTTCCGTAGTTTGTTTCTGGCTTCCGTCTTGTCCTGTCCAACTTCTGGTTTGAAGTCTGCCTTCTACATAAGTCTTTCTTCCTTTTTTAAGAAGTTGGGCGCAAATTTCTGCCAGCTTATTCCAGGCTACAATTCTATGAAATTCCGCGTCTTCCTTTTTTTCACCTGCATCCGTAGTCCACTGTCTATTTGTAGCTAATCCGAAAGTACAAACCGCACTTCCTGAAGGTGTATATCTAAGTTCCGGATCTCGGGTTAAATTCCCTATTAATGTAACTTTATTTAAACTTCTTGCCATTTTACTAATTTTATTTATCCTTTCCAATTAATAAAAATCTTACTAGAGAATCTTCCGTCTTTAGTTTGTCTGATAAACCCTTGACGTTAAGATTTTCTAATTCTAACTCAAAAAAAAGGTAAACTCCACTATCCATTTTGCCAAGTTTATAAGCAAATTCCAACTTTCCCCAATCATCCGTCTTTATTATCTTGCCTTTAAAAGAGTTCACTAGATTTTCGACCTTTTCTTTAATTGAATTCTTTTTAGCACTGGTTGATTTACTGTCAACAATAATAGTCAGTTCGTATTTACTCATAACTTGGAAGTATAACATTTCAAAAGTTCAAAACTCAAATCTCAAAGCTATAACAAAATAATAATTCCCAATTCCTTATTCCGGATTCCAATTAGCTCCCTACTTTAAATTCAATTACATCCTTATCTTGGATTACATAATCTTTTCCCTCAAGTCTTAATAAACCTTTTTCTCTCGCTAAATTCCAGGCATTCTCGTGTACCTTCAACTGACTCTTAAGCTCTAACAACTGATTTACTCCAACGGCTTCTGCTTTTACAAAATTTTTAGCAAAATCGGTATGAACCTGACCTGCTGCATCAATTGCCTTTGCTCCTCTTTTTATGCTCCACGCATGAAGTTCTTTACCGCCTTTTATTGTGTAAAAGGTGATAAGACCCAGCATGTCGTAGGTAAATATAATTAGTCTTTCTAGTCCTGTTTTATCCACCCCTGACTCCTTCAAATACTCCCTTTTCTCTTCCACGCTAAAATCTATCAATTCTTCTTCTATTTTTGCCGAAATTAGAAGTGCTTTTTCTTTAAATTTTTCCTCTACTCTTTCAACAAACTCCAAGTTTGTCAGATCATCTTCGTCTGTATTTAAGACATAAATTAAGGGTTTACCTACAATCCCTCCCAGTTCAAGTTCTATATTAACTATCTCTATATCTTCCAATATTTGTTCTATTGATCCGGGTTCATGGGTCGGGTGTTGATGGCTAACCATGGTGTCGGAGAATGCTCGAACCACATGGACAATTGCATTGACTTCTCTGATTTTTCCCAAAAACTGATTTCCCAAGCCTTCTCCTTTATGGGCACCTTTAACAAGACCCGCAATATCAATAAAGGTTACGGTTGCAGGAAGAGTGGCTTCCGGATTTATCAACTTGGATAGTTTTTCCAAATTTTCATCCGGCACTGGAATAACTGCTTCGTGGGGGTCGATTGTAGTAAAAGGTCTTGGTGCCGTTTCCGCCAATCTCCTTGCCGCAAGAGCATTAAAAAGCGTAGATTTCCCCGCATTTGGTAACCCAACTATTCC
>DATEXQ010000021.1:0-2367 GCA_035256745.1 Patescibacteria group bacterium | reverse complement strand
AACGGTTTTAACTTTTTTATAATCTTTCTTGAAATACATAATATTGGAAATTGCGGCACCCCTGAATTTATAAATCGAATTATGCACTACAACTCCATCAGCAATAAAATTATGTGTTTTTTCAATTTCTAAATCATATGTTTCAACCGTTTCTAATTTTTCACTACGGGAAACAACAATTTTATACTCAATATGCTTACCGACTAGAACTGGTAAATACATTCCGGGAAAAATATGGCTTGCTGGAACTATCCGAGCTGGTAAGTGTTGGTAATTGAACTTTCCAACAACGAATTTCTTATCTATAATTCCACCAGTAATTCTAGATAATTTTTCTGCTACTTTCCAAGCTTCTAATAAACTTGATGTTACCATGCGGAATCTTTTTCCCCTTTTAGCATTATGCAAAATATAATCCTCTCTTTCTAAAAGCTTTATTACGTCTTTGTTAGATGTTTCTAAATTCACAGAATGCAAAACTCCGGGATTGCCTACGAATCCATTCTTATGAACTTTACTTCGATAACTCCTATGACACATAATTAAATTCACTTTCACCCTTTTAGACATACCTCTAGTAACCCCATCAACAGCAAATACCGGAGATTCGAGTTCTAAGCCAAAATCATTCGCCAGAATCTGAGCGTTTCTTGTTGTATTTATATCTTTAAACAATCGAGTAAGCCATTTACCGGAAATAGCTTGATGTGGCCGTGGTGAGAAAGGAATGGTCGGTAACCCATACTTTGCTGATAAGTATGACTCAAAAAACCTTGCTTCCTGATCAGTCTTATAAGAACCAAGTGCAAAAATACGGTCAGCATGATGTTCTAATCGAAGTCTTCCGGTAAGATTATTAGTTACTCCGATCCTCCAACCTAAATTTTCTTGATGCATTAAATAAACAAAGTGCCAATCTTTGGGTTTGTAAAGGGCTGGTAAAAAACAAAACATCTTATGATTATCAGTAACTATAATCTTTTTCCTATTTTCTGTTTGAAAAGTAATAAAACGTGCTTTTCTTATCCTGTGGAAAATCTTTGTAACTTTGGAGGTCGAAGTATGTCCCTTCCCCACAGCAGTAAAAACCTTGTCCCCAACTCTTACATTTTTAATTTGTTCCAAGCCGTTAACAGTAGTAATTCTTGCATTCGGTGGCAAGCATTGCGAGTCGTCTCCAACGACAGTTAAGTTATTATTATTTTTTAGAGATGCCAGAAGTTTCAAAAGCTCATATTGTGCAACATTGGTATCCTGAAACTCATCAACCAGAAAATATTTAAACTGTTTTCGATAATCCTTTAAAATATTCGGCCGCTCTCTGAAAAGTTTAAGGGTTTTTATAATTAAATCTCCAAAATCCATTACCCCTTCTTTCACTTTCAATTCGTCATATGTCTTATATGCATCCGCCAATTCTTTCCACTTCATAATTTCTATCTTTTGTTCTTTGGTTTTTGGGTTCATTCCGGACGACTTCGAAGATTTTTTCTGTTTTTCGGTAAATTTCAGGTACTCATTGGGGGTTATATCCTCATCCTGCAGTCTACTAAAATGCTGAAGCATCCCGGAAATAAATTTAGTGGGGTTTCCCAAAGGTCTGAAATAATTCAAATCAAATTTGAATAAGTTCTGCCTTATAAACTGGATGCTTTCGCTCTGGGTATTCAATTTATATTTTGGGTCAAGTCCAATGTGTAATGCTTCTCTTCTTAAGACTCTGTCGCAAAAAGAGTGAAATGTGGATATCCACATTTGTGTATACCCGTAAGGCATGGCCACATCAACCCGCTCTTCCATTTCCTTAGCGGCTTTTTCCGTAAAAGTAAGAGCTAATATTTCCGAAGGTTTAGCAAAATTTTTTGTAATTAAATATTTAATCCGTTCGGATATTACGGTCGTTTTGCCAGTTCCTGCCCCGGCTATTATCAATAACGGTCCGGATTTATATTTAATGGCCTTTATTTGCTGGTCGTTTAGTTTTTTATCCCCATTTCCAGACATTTAGAAGAATTATAGCGTAAGTAGATAAAATTAATCCTCTAATTTTTTTATCTTTCCTTTTACACCCTGTCCCAAACTTCTGGTTGAGGTAATCTTTTGTCCTAATTGATTAAAACCCGTAAGTACCATACTTAAGGTGTTATATGCGTTTGTGAAATGCTTCTGTAAAACGGATAAATTTACTGTTACCTTTTCAAAATCTTTCTGAACAGCCCTTAAAATATTAAACACCTCACGTGACTTTGCTTCCAACTGGCTTCCCTCAAAGCTCAAAAGTAAAACCTGTAGGTGTGCGTATAAAGTATTTGGCGAAACCGGATAAACCCTAAGCTTTCTTGAAAAACTGATAAGCTCGGGAATATT
>DATEXQ010000020.1:0-7967 GCA_035256745.1 Patescibacteria group bacterium | reverse complement strand
TTTTTTTGGCGGAGGGTACAGGATTCGAACCTGTGAGGACTTTCGTCCACGGGTTTTCGAAACCCGCGCCATAAACCACTCAGCCAACCCTCCCTAAAGTGCGTCCGGTGAGAGTCGAACTCACAACCTTCAAGTCCGCAACCTGACGCTCTATCCAGTTGAGCTACGAACGCTTATTAACTTATTCGGGGCAAGTTTACTTGTTTCCAGGCAGTTTTTTGGAAAACCAATTGGCAGACTTATCCATAAAAGAAAGAGGGGTTTCTTCTTCTATCACATATTTTCTTAAAACTTCTCTTATCTTCTCCTTATCAGCCCCGTCAATAACCAGCTCAACCCTTCCCGGTAAGGTAGTCTTTTCAAATATCAATAGTTCACTATTATATCTTCTTGAAAACCAAAATCTTGTTAAAAGACTCCATTCAACTTTTGTGTCCGCAATTTTTATACACTTATTTGTAAACTTGTATTCTATTACCTCAGGCTCAACTGTACTTAATATATAAAAAAGAAATATCAAAGAGATAATTAAAATTACGGGTACCAATCCTTCTGTAAAAAAAAGAATTAAACCGACAATTCCTGCTATTACAGATATTGTGATATAAAACTCCCTATCTCTTCTTTTAAAGGGTCTTGTTGGTGCAGACCAAACAAAAAGTTCTTTTTCCTGAATTAATTCTTGTCCTACTGTTTCTTCCTCTTTTTTTTTGGTTTCTTCTATTTGAGCAGGCATAAATTATTAAACAATGTATCTAGCTAAGCGGTGGGGACAGGATTCGAACCTGCGAGTCCCTTTTGGGGACAAAGGTTTAGCGAACCTTCGCCTTAAACCGCTCGGCCACCCCACCAAACGAGTAAATTATAGCAGAACTTGCCTTGTATAACTACAATTTTATTATCTGGCAACAGTCAAACTCCAAACGGGATTTTGATAATTTCTTTTTATAATTACTGCAGCTTCCTTTATGGTTGAACCTGTTGTCCAAACGTCATCGAATAAAATCAAGGTAGAGTATCTGGCATTAATAATCTTATTATTAATGCCAAAAACTCCTTTGACATTCTCTTTCCTTTCCATTTTTCCCAAACCTGTTTGTGGACTTATTATCTTTCTTCGAACAAGAAATCCTGGTTCAAATCGCCAGTTAAATCTTTCTGCAATAATCTTTCCCATAACTTCCGTCTGGTTAAAGCCTCTCCAATTTTTTCTTAAAGTATGTAGGGGAATCGGAATCAATATTGGATTTTTTAAATTGATAAAGAAAGTTTTAGAAAGTTTTCTGGTTAAATTATCTGAAATTTCTTGGGCAATCTCATATGCAAATTTATATTTTAAAGCTATTAATGCTTTTCTTATTACTCCCTTATAAGGCCAAACCGAAAATAAACCATTGCAGGATATAAAAGAAGTACATCTTGCATGAGTTTTTCCGCTAATTGAGAACCTTTCGCATACAGGACAAATTTGAAGCAGCTCTTTAATATTATCTGTGCACTTGGCACAAAGATATGAACCATCTTTACCGCAATTTAGACATTTACGAGGAAAAACTAAATCTAAAATAGCCATTAGCGAATTTAAATATATTCTTGAAAGAGCAATTTGTGGAGACGGAGGGAATCGAACCCTCGTCCGAAAAAATAACTTAAAAACATCTACAAGTTTAGCTATTCTTATTTTTCTCCTGGTTAGAAAGAACAGCAGATTAAACCAAGATAAGGTTTAATAATCTTTAGCCATAAACCCTAAACCAAAGGTTTAAAGCTGCATCTTGACGGGTTTACACCCTAAAAATACGGTCAAGAAACGTAAATCTAGAATGCTCGCCAACTAACCTTGTTAGGCGTAAGCGAGAGCGTAATTGTTTGAATTGACGCTTAAATTTTTGGCTCATTTTTTACGAGTTGAAACCAAACTCGACTTGCAGTTTTTAAAGAACATTTTTCGTCGAAACCAGATCGTCCCCATTACTAATACCTGTTTTTAAGCTCTTGTTCTATTTCCCTTTCAATATCTTTCCTTTTTATAGCTTCCTTCTTCTCGTACTCTCTTTTTGCTTTAGCCAAGGATAATCTAACCTTGATTAAGCGACCCTTAGTATACAGCGAAACAGGCACAAGCGTCAACTTTTTCGCCTTGATTTTAGATTCTATTGAAATTATCTCGTCTTTATGAAGAAGAAGCTTTCTTGACCTGGTTTGATTTTTACTTCTACCCACAATGGGTATATTCGCATTAATCAAATAAGCTTCATTATTAATGACCTTTGCATAGGAATTGCTTAAATCCAGGAATCCTTGCCTTATCGACTTAATTTCGTCCCCCGTAAGTTGAATGCCTGCCTCAAAACTTTCAATCAGTCTATAGTTAAATTTTGCTTTTTTATTGACTATCTTCATAAATGCTTTATCTCAATACTATAGAGCTTGCTTTCATCAGTCAAAAAAATTATTTTCTTTTCCTTTTCCGAAGCTATTACAACTTTTGCATTTTTTAATATGGAATCCAAATATTGGGCTTTAAACTCCCCTTCTTTTTCGACAACTACAATTCTTGAGTTATCATTATCCAAAATATAAATATATTTAAGTTCTTCGTTGGTATAAATTGACTGAATCGAATTAATGGAAGGAGACACCCCCTTTATTTCAAAGGATTCTCTAACCCCTTGAATAAACCTTAAAATTTGAGCATTTTTTTTGGCTATCCAAATAGACCCATCAATTGTCCAGGAATTAAAATTACTAAAGTCGTAATCTTCCCCTACCCCCAACCAATTGTTCTTATTACCAAAAGTCGTTCCAACTCCAGGAAATCTATAAATTAAATTACTACTTAAGTCCAGCATATAGATATTTCCCGCGTACGCGTATATAAAAATATTTTCTCCCCAATCCTTACTAATTATCCTATTTGCTTTGTCGCTAATTTCGTAAACCCCGTCGCTTGTTAAAATAAAAATTCTATCTGAATAAATTGCTAAATCTTTGACATCTTTAATCATATCCGGTCCAGCCACAACTTTTGATTTTTTACTTTCGATGGTAATTTCTACCACCTTTTTTGCGTTTAAATCCAAAACTGCAATATTTTCCGAGGAAGAAACCATTTTGTCTGCTTTAAAAGAATTGCTCAAAAGAGTAAGGTCCAGGTAAAGATCTGGTTTTACTTTGTACTCTCCTAAAATACTTCCTTCATTCTCGTCAACTTTTGTTTTAAGGTTTGTCAGATTTTCATCTTTAATTCCTTTTGAAATTAAGTCATTAACCACATTTCTTGATTCAACCAATAACTCCCTTGCTCGTGCAGGATCAAGTGTTATTAACTTTTGCGATTCCTCGAAGTTGTGTGTAGCTTCATTTAATTTCTCTATATAGCTTGATTTAAATTCCCTATCTTTTTTTTGTTTTATACCAAAACTGATACTTACAAAAAGAAGTACAAGCAAAATTAATCCTACGGAAAAAACTGTTTTTCGATTATTCTCCCTTCCAGTTTCCCATTCCTCTCTCTTTACATATACATTTTTGGGGAATTTAAAACGAAAATTTTTTAAGACATAGGTTATCCTGGGTTTAAGAGAGGTAATTTTAGAAAATATGGCTTTACTTGTGTCTTTATTATCTACACCCAATACGGGCATGCCAATATTTCTGGTAAATGAAATTATAACTACAGCGCAATCTCCGGAGTTGGGTAATGAATGGATGGTACCCGCAAATGACTCATCAGCCTTTTCTAAAGAACCACCTTCCAAGTTCGCTCTAATTATTCCATCCGTAAAAGCTTTAAAAAACGAGGATGTACCCAACAAAAATACATCCATTTCCTGTGGGTAACCGGAGGCGCTTACCACATTATCCTTACTGCTTAACAGTATTTTTGCAACCATATTATTTCTAAATACTTCTGCCTGAGTTCCCCCTCCGCAAGCCGTATATAGAACCCCTTCTACATACGCTGCCGCAGCTATCTCAATGTTTTCCTCGAGTAATTCTTTAAACTCGGCTGTTACTTTCTGAATAGCATCTTTCAAAGCATAGAAAGCAGAAGTTTTTAAATTACCGAAATATTCTTCATGGAGTCTGGCCAAAATTTCCCTACCGGCTGCAACGTTTTTTATTCCCCTCTCCCCGTCGGATGTAGCTATGACAGCAAAAAGATGTCCTCTTACTCTAAGTTTTTCCGCATCTTCCGGCTTAAAGTCGTGGACTTGAGCCCATCCCCCGGCATCGGGATTTCCAGTTATTTTTACAGAGGCAACATTAAAATCCATACAAGCCTCGATATGTTTTAAAGGGTCAGGAAAGAATATATTAATACCAATATCGCAAATGTAAAATTCACATAAGAAAAGCCTATTATCAGCTTTTCGTAACCCAATTCTAAGGTATCTGTCATAAGTTTAACCTGTCGAACCATCACTAGTGCAAAAACAATGTAAATCAAATTGGCAAACATAACAAATATTTTTACTATTGACCATATAGAAATCCCTAAAAATGAGTCTAGATTCATAATTTATTACCTACCTTTTCTTTATGTTCTTCTCCTAGCCTTAAATCACTTAAAACTCCTGCAACCATATCGGGTTTGGGAATGTCGATAAAATCAATAAAGTTTTTCTCTCCTGCGGTTTGTACCAAAATTGTCCCGAAATTAAAAATAGACCTAAAGACTCCACCCATGCTGACAGTTACATCTTGGATTTTATTTAAGTTTGCATCCGTTATTTCTCTATAAATAAGATTGGTAAAATCTACATCCACAACTCTTCTGTCCGTTATTATGTTGACATTAAAAAACCAGCTTAAGAACTTTTCAAACATATACACCATGGTTATCAGATACCAACCCAATATCGCAACAACTTGAAATCTTATTGGCAAAAAATCCAAAAGTGGAAAACTTCCCAAAAATAAAGGGGCAAAAATCATGACTACTCCTATTAAAATCCATCCTAAATTAGTTATGGGGTGTGCCCTTAAGAAAAGAATTACATTTTCTTCGGGTTCCTGATCAATAAACTTTACATTTTTAGGGTAATAACCGTATGAAGCCCAAAGGGGAATGTGAACTTTATGACCACTTCTTCCTTTTGCCTGACTGGGAGTCTTTTGCGGATTTTTCTCTTCCGATTTTTCTTTTTCAACGTCTTCGGGTGAAATAAAAACATCCGGCATAACTAAGGTGATTATAGCACCTAAAATTTGAGAATTCTAAATTTTATCTGAAGAAAATAATTAATTAACTGATTAGAGCTTTTCGATATTAAAAAGGGAGCTTTTAAGACCAATATAACCAGGTGCTCTTAAATTGAAAGCTTTCTTAAATTCGCTTCCATTAATAGTTACATCTCCCTTGTTTGTGGAAAATTTGACAGAAATAGTAGAACCATCGTTTCCATAGATAACCTGCGATGCCGAACCTACGCTGGTAAAGCCTCCTATAGACTGCAAGTCGTTTATTGAATAGGGATTTCCTCCCCAGCAGTCAACGGGAGATATTCTAGAAACATCGCCTCCCCCTTCATAAAGAACTTTCCAGGCATTTAAAATATCTGCCATTTCCGTTGATGTCAGCCAAGGACTTGTCCGACTGCAGGAAGCACCCCCTCTTGATTTATACCAACCCATATAAAACCAGGGAGAACCTGCTATTTTTTCATAAGCGGTATCTGGCCAACTATTTACCGTATCTTTTATTCCGCTCCAACCCCACTGCGAAATGGTAAAACCGCCGGATGTTGATGCGTAGTAAGTAGTAGCCGGACTTCCGTTTTTAATCATCACCCAACCGCGGGTAACCCTAACCGCCTCTGCCCATTTACCGCTTTTAAGTTGAGGTTTATAAACCTGACAGCTTTCAGTGGCACAGATTGTTCCAGCACCATTATTGGTAACAGATAAAGCATAAGATCTGGCTGCAACAGCTTGTGCTTTCAAAGCTTCAAGTCCTCCGTTATCCCCCCAGGATTCGGGAACTTCATAAATTCCCAGCAAGTAATTATCCTCGAAAGATATTCTTCCATATCCTGTTACACCGATTGTATTAGGAGACGAATAATCTTTACTTAAACTTGCTCCTTGGTAATAAGCAGAAAGTATTGTTTCGGCAGATTGTCCCGATTTTGCTCTTCCGTAAGCTCCATACTGACTCATTCCGGTTCTGTGGGGTGCTCCAAAAGAAAATGCAGCAAAGGCAGGTCTATAACCAGGATCACAGAAATTTCCTGACCCCGGTGCACCGGAACAAGGTACTAAAGTTAAAGGAGTTTCACCAACTGATGTCTGAAAACCACCTGCTTTAAGAGCAGCAAGTTCTTGTTGTTTTGAAGTTAGGGTTGTTAGATAGCTTTCTACTTTTTGCACTTCTCCTGTTAAAAAGGTTGCCCTTTCGTCAACTTGTTTTTGCAAAGCTGCAAGGTTTATTTTGTTTTTTTCCAAAGTTTCTTTGTCATTTTTAAGCTTTAAAAGATCACCAACATAGCCCTCCATTGTCTTTCTATCCTCGTCAATTGCTCTTTGGCGAAAAATAATTTCCTGAAAAGCGTTTGCTGCTTTTTCTGCTGAAAGAAAAGGTGATATGGGATCGTAAAGTCTTAAGAATCTATAATGTTTATTGGCTTTTTCTTCAAAAATTTTCTGGGCATAAGCCAAATCTTCTTCCCTTAAAACAATATCCGCTTCAACGTTCTTAAGTTGGGTGGAAATTGTTTTTATTCTGGTATTTAAACTGGCTAGCTGTTTTTTAAGATTGGCCAGCTCTTCTTTATTTTTTTCGTGGGCTGGAGTTAAAGAGTCGATTTCTTTTTGAATTTCTTTTATTTGACAATCGTAATCAGTTGAAGGACACTGCTGTGCTTGAATTAAGAATTTTGAATCATGAATTATGAATAAAACAAATACAACAGATACAAAAATAAATACTTTTTTTAATTTTAGAAAAATCATCGTTGTTCTATTATAGCAACTAGAATCTTAATCTTGGTTTCCTGTTATGTTAAACTAAAATCAATGAAGAAAATATTACTGTCCTCGGCTTTTATTTTTTTATTTTTTTTAATATTCCCCAAGACCAGTACCGCGCAAACTTGTACCTGCTCACAATTTTTACAGGATTGTATAGTAGATAGTGCTAATAATCTCTGCGCAGGCGATAGTTATGCTCGATGTACTTCTCAATGCGATAGTGGTCCTAATAGTTGTATCTGTGTAACACCAACACCCTCTGCAACTCCAATTAGCACTACACTTCCGTCAGACCAAGCAGAGCCTCTTTGTCCGGGGAGTGACTTTAAAATTGATACTGCAATCGGCTGTATTCCCTTGGGTAATCAGAATGAATTTATAGGCTTTATTCTTACCTGGGGAATAGGAATAGCTGGAGGAATTGCATTTCTTTTAATGATTTATGCCGGTTTTATTATTATGACCTCATCTGGTAATCCGGACAGATTAAAAGCCGGGCAAGAACTTTTAACAAGCGCTATAATGGGCATAATACTTTTGATATTTTCTGTATTTATATTAAGAATAATCGGAGTCGATATTTTAAAGATTCCGGGTTTAGGTTTATAAAATGAAACTGGCACAAATTGATTTTAATAACTTAGAAGGCAGAAATAATTTCAAATTTGCCGGTCAAAGTTTGGGAGATATAATTAATTTTGTTATTCCTTATATCTTTACTGCTGCTGGACTTTTACTTTTGCTTTATCTTATTTATGGTGGCTATCATATGATAATTTCTGGTGGTGAACCCAAAGCATTGCAGGAGGCAAGGGGAAAAGTAACAAATGCATTAATAGGATTTATTATAGTTTTTATATCTTACTGGTTGGTTCAAATTGTTGGAAAAATTTTGGGTATTGAAGGATTTGGTGGAATATTTTAATGGAAAACTTATTAGCTATAGATATCGGTCAATCCTTTTTTCAAGGAAGTACTGCTCAAAATATGAC
>DATEXQ010000019.1:0-4112 GCA_035256745.1 Patescibacteria group bacterium | reverse complement strand
TAAGGGCTGCCATTTCGTTTCTGACGGTTGCAGAAGAAACCCCTAGACTATATTTTTTCTCCAAAATCTCAGAACCCACCGGTTCTGCAGCATCAATATATTCATCAATTAAAACTTTCAATATTTGAGCTTGTCTTGCTGTCAATGCATCTGTCATGTTGTTTAGCATTCTTATATCACGAGTGCTAAAAGATGTCAAGAGTTTACTTTAGGGTAACAAACAAAGAAGTTGGAAAAGTAATCATATGTTGCTATCTGTCGTCGTGGGTGCAACAGGTTCCTGTTCTTTGCTGGGAACTCTTGCTACCTTACCCAAGAATATTTTTCTCACTAGATTGAAGAATATCCAAACTTCGTCAATTTTTAAAAGAAGAGACAAACCTATATAAATAGATAGTCCTACCAACGTAACTATTCCTGTTAAAATCATCAAATTTACTGTATATCTTGTGTCCAATACAAATCTTTCAAAATTGATTCCTTCGATTTTACTTATAAAAGAAATTCTTTTTACCCATGCGTATTGATCAAAAAATTTAAGAAAGAAGTACATCGAAAATCCAGAAATAATCGATGATATAAAAATCTTAAGTATTTTAAACACGTTTTCAAAAGCGTAAAGACCAGATAACCTTTTATTCATTAAGGTATAAAGAAGGACTGCCTCAATAAAAGAACTGAAGGAAAAAGATGCCGCTAATGCCCAAACAGGTAAATTAAAACTTTTTACCAAAATAAAATCTCCAGAGACTAAAAGTACTAAACCTATCATCGAAATAATAACAGGAGTTTTTGCATCATGCAGGGCAAAGAATGCTCTTGAAATTATGGCCATTAGACTTTGAAAAACTATCCCAAAAGCAAATGCTGTCAAAACCATTCCTGTTTGAACAGTTGAACGCCAATCAAAAATATCAGTTCCATAGACCAGACGTACAATTGGTATTCTTAAAACTATTAGAAAAACAGCTAGGGGAGCTGTAAAAAACATAGCCTGGAAAACTGTACTTAAAAAAGTTTTTTTGAATTCTTCGACATTTCCTTCTTTACGAGAAAGGATGGGAAGTGCTGCCTTGGCAAGAGATGTACCAAAAAGCGTTATCGGTAAAAGCTGAAGAGAATTTGCAAATGTATAGTATGTGTAAGAAGCAAGGGAAATAAAAGAAGCCAGGTAAAGTTCTACTGTTTTACCTATTTGGTCAAAAGAAAGGTCGATTATTCTGGGTAGTGCCAATCTCCCCACCTTTTTAACACCTGCTGTGGGTTTAAATAATAACGAAAATCTAAACCCCAATTTGTAAGCCAGAGGAAGTTGAATCAAGAAATGAGCTCCTGCCCCTATTACTACTCCGATTGCCGGAGCTTTTAAACCAAATCTCGAAGATAAAAAAATAGTTCCCAATATTATCCCTAGGTTGTAAAAAATTGGAGCCAAAGCTGGGACTAAAAAGCGCCGCAAGCTTTCCAAAACCCCGGTTAGAACATAACTTATTACAAAAAATCCTTGAGCAAAAAATATAATCCTCGCAATTGATGCAATTTCTTCTATTTGAGAATTGGTAAATCCCGGAGCCATAAGAGAATAAATTTGTTTTGCCCAAATACTAAAAGCAAATGAAAATACCGCAAAAATAACAATTCCTATATTCACAACTCTTGTTGCAATATCCCAAGAATATTTTTTGCCTCTTTTTAAAGTCTTTGTAAAAACAGGTATAAATGCTGAAGAAAAAGTACCAAAGACCAAGACTTCAAAAACAATGTCGGGTAGGCGAAAAGCAGCAAAAAAGAGTGATAAATCGTCTGGATTAAAATAATTAGCTAAAATTCTTTGTCTTATAAGTCCCAATACCCTTGAGGCTAAAACCATTATCATTACCACTGTTGCAGCAGAAATAATAGAATTTTGTGGAGAAATCAAAAGGTCTTTTCCCCTTTTTATAAACTTACTTACCATCTTATTGAAAAAGTTCTCTAGCTAGATTATACTCACAAAATTAGGGTATAGCACATAGAGAATAGTTTATTTAAAAAATTATATTTTCACTTTATTATGCAATCAGTGCTATCTACTATAAGTTATATTTATGCCAGTCACAAAAACAGCTAGAAGAGCTCTAAGGGGTTCAAAAAGAAAAGGACAAATAAACAGTCTTGTTTTATCAAGACTTGAAATTGCAGTGAGAAAAGCCAGAACTTCAAAAACAAAGGAATTAATTCTTAAAGCAATTTCCTTATCAGACAGAGCAAGCAAAAAAAAGGTAATTCACAAAAATAAGGCTGCAAGAATAAAAAGCTCTCTTGCAAAATTACTACCCAAAAGAACGTCTTCTAAATCCAAAAAAACCGGTAGAAAAGTAAGTAAAAAATAACTTCTCTTTTTAAAATTAGTATTAGACCTTTCTGCATCTTCAATGTATTTATTTGTACTTAAATCTTTTGCTTCTTCTAGCACTTTACATATGGTATAGTAAATCAGCGATATGCCAAATTGATTCTTCATTTGGCATTGAAACGTGAAGTAATATGGCTGCCCAAAAAAAAGATATTCAAATAAATTTATTACCTAAAGACAAATTTGCAGGAAGCCCTTTGGGAAGAATTTTAAAATGGCTTCTGTCAACGTTTAGAATAATGGTTATAGTTGTAGAAATGGTGGTAATGCTTGCTTTCTTTTCCCGTTTCTGGCTGGATGCTAGAAATTCTGACTTAAACGATGAAATAAAGCAAAAAACGGCTCAAATTTCGGCTTTCGCTACTTTTGAAAAACAATATAAAACTATCCAGGAAAGATTGAGAATTTTTCAGGCTTTGGCAAGCGATCAAAAATATTTTTCTGGGAACTTAAATCTCATTTCTTCTTACCTACCGGCTGATGTTTTTATTTCAACATTTTCTGCATCGGGAAACGAAATTGGTATCGCCGGTATTTCTCCTTCTGAACAAAGCATATCTCAATTTATAGTCAATCTGGAAAATGATACAAATATCGAAAAAGTAACTTTGACGCAAATTGACACTGGAGAAAAGTACGAAGGATTAATCGGATTCGGTTTGGTAATAAATATGAAGAAAGGAGCTTTATAAATATGGCTTTAGGCTGGAGGAAAGATTACGCAAGATATAAAGGATTTTTTTTGAATATAGTCGACTTTTATAAACAAAAAAAAGATCTTCTCATGTTTTTAGAGATTCTTCTTTCGATGGCAACCATAGCTATTTTTTCAGTATTTGCAATAAAACCAACTGCTATTACTATAATCGAGCTAATGAAGGAGATAAAATCCAAAGAAGAAGTATTAACCAGAATGGACAACAAGCTGGCAGATTTGAAAAATGCCCAAGCAAATTACTCAAAAGAGGCAGAAAGAATTCAACTTCTGGATACTGCTGTTCCCTTAAACCCAGCACCTGTAACCTTCTTTAGACAAATTCAGGGAATTTCTTCAAACGATTCAGCAAATTTAGAAAGTGCATCTATTGACGAAGTTGTTCTGGTTGGAGATGTAAAGGTTAAAAAATCAAAAGGTGAACAAGAAAGTTTACCTTCGGGAGCTGAAGGAATCTCTTTCTATTTTGATTTTAAAGCCAATTTCTCAGCCTTACAAAGTATTTTGTCCGACCTGGAATATTTAAGAAGACCTATTAGGATAGATACATTAAAGATCTCAAAACAAAAAATTGAGGATTTAACAACTGATATTTTAGATTTTACAATTTCAGGTCAGGCACCATATTTTAGAGAAGGCGATACTCAAAAATGAAAAAAACAAAAACACCCGGCATAATAACCATAGCAACTCTCACTCTTATAACTCTAATTTTTTGGATAATTTTTAATGTTTATAGAGTATTTACCGTCAAGCCTCCGGTAACCGTACCCGAAGAAATCTTAACTCCAATAGACTCCAGCCTAGACTCAAATGCTCTTATCAATCTTTCAAAAAGACTCTATCTAGAAGAAGGCCTTATTCCCGACAATAATGTCCAAACGCAGACTGCTACACCTGCCCCAGAAATCCCAACCCCAACAGAAAATTCCTCACCTACACCTAGCCCTACAGGTGCACCCAGCCCGACACCATGAACCAAAGAAAAGTTCCAACAATTAT
>DATEXQ010000018.1:0-10406 GCA_035256745.1 Patescibacteria group bacterium | reverse complement strand
GTGCTTCTTTTATCCGTATAAATCTCGTAAATAATTTTTCCGTTTCTGTCGTAGAGCTTTGTTGAAACGGGGACTTGGGTTTTAACCAGATTTGTCGGAAGAGGAACTCCCCAAAAAAGCCAGAAACCGCATCCGAATAGAATTAAAAATAGGATAGCGGCAACCAATAGTCGTTTTGAAAATATCTTACGAAAGATTCTTTTCCTAGAAAATACCAACCCATCAAATCTTTTTCTTTTTGTATTTGTTTTTTTAATATTTTCGAAATTTGGTTTAACAACCGATTTAGAGGTTTTTTTAACCTTTATATTGACTCTTTTCTTTTTTTTCATAAACCTCGGTAAACAATTATATAATATAAATACATTTTTGCCTGAACTGGCGGAATTTGTTAGTATAAGAGGAAAGATATGGATGAAAATCTTGATAAAAAAGCTTGGTGGAATTATGTTCATGACGACATAAGAGAACTTTTGACTCAGACCCTACTTCTTTTAAAGACTGCGGATAAATGGGAAAGTCAGACAAGCGAGACGCTGGGAAGGGGATCTATTATAAAGAACCACTTTCATGACTATTCCTTTATCGTCTTTCCGGCAGCAAAAGCATATGAAGGTTTTTTAAAGAATTTGTTTTTTGACTTGGGTTTTATAACTCATGACGACTTCTATGGGAAACGTTTTAGGATCGGAAAAGCATTAAATCCGGCTCTGGAGAAAGAGTATAGAGAGAAAGAGGGGGTTTATGACAAGTTGGTCAATTTTTCTGGGAGAAAAGAACTCGCCGACAATCTTTGGGATACTTGGAGGCAGTGTCGAAATGTGCTTTTCCATTGGTTTCCCAACGAAAAGAACGCGATTGACCTGGAAGAAGCTAAGAATAGGGTTATGATGGTTGTAGCATCAATTGATCTTGCATATGGAGAGTATAAGTCAAAAAAAAGAAATAATTTTAAATAAACCGGACTCTCAAGGAAGATTATTCGGATTTGATCCCAAGCTATTTGACTTTAGGCTATTAAAAAATTACCATACTATATAAATATATGTTTCGGAGATTAGCGGTGATTTTTGCAGTTTCTCTATTTGCTTTTGGTATATTATTTACTTCTGTACTAAGAACTGCTTCGGTAAGATACGGTTTAAGAGAAAATGGCGGCAAGTTTATTAACGTATTGGGGGATAAGCAAGTATATATTGATTATGTCCTGCCTTTTCCCGGAAAAGTATTGCCGGATAGTCCTTTTTGGAAGCTTAAAGCATTAAGGGACAGAATATGGCTACTTTTAACCGCCAATGAGTCCAAAAAAGTTGAATTGAATCTTCTTTTTGCAGACAAGAGATTGGGTACAAGCATGATCCTTTTCAAAAAAGGCAAATCTGAACTAGCATATTCTACATTGTCCAAAGCCGAGAAATATCTTGATACGGCGTCTCTATTGGAAGAGACGGTAAGAAAGGGAGGAAGCGATACCGGTGAATTAAATTTAAGATTGGTGAACGCAGCCCTTAAACACTTTGAAGTAATGGAAGAAATTATTTCAGGTGTCCCCGAAGAAGCAAAACCGGGGATAGTGGTAATGCAAAATATTCCCAAAGGTGTTTACGAAAGAGCAAGAAACGCGCTTCTTGAACAGGGAAAAACATCTCCTGAAAACCCCTTCGGTTGGCGGTAATTTAAGTTATCGAATAAATAATTTCAGTATCTGAAATACTTTTCTAATCTTCACCTATAATAATTCTGCAAAAACTTCAGTAATAAGTACAATTGCAGCCTCAAATTGGGTCAAATGTGATATTTTTTGACATAGATATTGCCAGTTGACCTGGCAAGATGTAGTGGTTTAATAGGCTTTAGGCACTAGGGGTAGTACTTTTTCTTTACACGAATGAAAATTGTTTAAGACTTGAAACCTTAGGATCGATTAATTTCTATTTAGGGTGTTATAGTTTAAAGTTTTTTTGGTTTTAATTATGCGTTGTCCATTTTGTACATCCGATGAAACACAGGTTCTTGAGTCGAGGGTTGTGGATGAGGGAAAATCGGTAAGAAGAAGGAGAGAATGCCTGAAATGCAATAAGCGCTTTACTACTTATGAAAGGGTTGGGGGAACGGCACTTTGGGTAATAAAAAAGGACGGTCGTCGCGAACCTTTTGATAAAGAAAAAGTTAAAAAAGGAATAGTTCGTGCTTGTGAGAAAAGGCCTGTTTCGATGGATTTTATCAACGACCTTGTTGAGAAAGTTGAAAGGGAAATGCTCAGGAGCGAGAAGGAAGAGGTTTCATCAAAAGCAATCGGTAAGGCCGTACTAAAAAGTTTGAAAAAAATAGATAAAGTAGCTTGGCTTAGGTTTGCAAGCGTTTATTTGCAATTTGAAGATTTGGAGGATTTTGCCAAAGCAATTAAAGAATGATAATGAAAAGATCCAAAACCAGAAATAAAAAAATTAAAACTACGAAACGATCCAAAAACATTACTATTGAGGATTATAACCCCCCTTCATACGAAGAAGAAATTTCGGTTATAAATAAAAAGTTGGGTAAAAGACCATCCTTACCGAAAGAGTTGCCAAAAGGAGAATGGACAGAGCAGTCTTTAAGGGTTCTTTCGGAGCGTTATCTTCTTAAGGACGACGAAGGCAATCTGATTGAGGCTCCCGAAGAAATGTGTTGGAGGGTTGCCTGGGATATAGCTTCGGCAGAGGTTGTCTGGGGAGAAAAAAAGAAGGCTGTTGTTGAAATTGCTAAAGAATTTTACAAACTTCTCGTAAGTCACGAGTTTTTACCGAATTCTCCGACCCTGATGAATGCGGGTACGGGCAACGGACTTCAGTATTCCGCCTGCTTTGTGCTTCCTGTTGAGGATTCTTTGATTGGGATTTTCGACGCTCTTAAATACCAGGCAATTATTCATCAAACCGGGGGAGGAACGGGATTTGCCTTCAGCAGATTAAGACCGCGTGGGTCGATGGTCAAAAGCAGCAAGGGTACGGCTTCAGGGCCTGTTTCGTTTATGAGAATATTTGATGCCGCAACGAATGAAATAAAGCAGGGCGGAAAAAGGAGGGGTGCCAATATGGGAGTTTTGAGGGTGGATCATCCAGACATAATGGATTTTATTCATTGTAAGGAAGAAGGGGGTATCACCAACTTTAACATATCCGTTGCAATTACCGACAGATTTATGGAAGCGTACGAAAAAGGGGAGGAATATGAGCTTATTAATCCGAAAACTAAAGAAGTTGTCGGAAAACTTGACGCAGGAAAGGTATTTGATGAAATAGCGGAGGGAGCATGGAGGACAGGAGATCCGGGACTTATTTTTATTGATAGGATAAATTCCGGTTCAGCTAATCCCGTACCATCATTGGGTCCTATTGAATCAACCAATCCCTGTGGAGAGCAACCACTATATCCCTTTGATTCCTGTAACTTAGGAAGTATATTTTTAACCTTTTTTATAAAAACGACAAACGGTAGGAAAGAAGTAGATTGGGAAAAGCTTCGTAAAGTTTCAGGAATTGTTACAAGGTTCATGGATGATGTCATAGAGATGAATCCTTATTCTCTTGATGCCATCAGAAAAACTTCTTTGGCAATAAGGCGGATTGGAATCGGAGTAGGTGGGTGGGCAGATATGCTTATTGAGCTGGGAATTCCTTATGATTCTGAGGAAGCAACAACACTGGCAGAAAAGGTTATGAAAGTGATTCGGGATGAAGCCTCGAAAACTTCCGAAGTTTTGGCAAAAAAGCGGGGGTCTTTTCCCCTATGGCCCGTAAGCATCTACAAAAAGGGAAAACCCAGAAGAAATTCTACCGTCACAACAGTTGCACCTACAGGATCAATTTCGATAATAGCCGGCAGCTCGTCGGGAATTGAACCTCTTTTTGCTCTGGCATATCAGCATGTCGTTAAGGATAAAAGTTTGGATAGGACCCTGACTTTTCTAAATCCTAAATTTGAGGAAGTGGCCAAAAAAAGAGGTTTTTGGTCGGAAGAAATTGGAAAAAAGGTGGCGGAAAAGGGTGTCATAAGAAGACTGGAGGGGATACCGGAAGACGTAAAAGCCGTTTTCGGTACGGCTCACGAAATTCACCACGATTGGCATATAAAGCATCAAATGGCTTTCCAGAAATATACCGAAAATGCAGTAAGCAAAACCATTAATATGCGTAGTGATGCAACAAAAGACAATATTAAGGATGCTTATCTTTTGGCATGGAAAGGTAATTGTAAAGGCATTACGGTTTTTAGAGACGGATGTAAAGATACTCAGGTATTAAACCTGGGGATAAAGGATAAAAAGAAAGAAGAAGAACTTATTAGAGAACCGATCATGGTAAGACCCTTCGTTGTTTCCGGGGCAACCTACAAGGTAAATACTCCTGTCGGTAATGCTTTTATTACGATTAATCAGGATATGAATAAAGAACCTTTAGAACTTTTTGTGAACGTCGGAAAAGCGGGTAGTGATGTTACTGCAATGGCGGAGGCACTGGGGAGAACAATTTCAACCGCCCTCAGGTTTAGGGGTAATTTAGCTCCCACCCAAAGGGCAAAAGAGATTGCAATGCAACTTTCGGGAATAGGAGGACGACGCTCGGTTGGTTTTGGTCCGAATAAGATTCTTTCTCTTCCCGATGCTCTTGCGATGGCACTATCGGCACATTTCGGTTTTAAAATCAATGGTTTTTTGAAATCGGCCTCCGTTCAGTTAAACGGAAACGGTAATTCCAACGGGGTTTATAAGGAAAGAGATAGTTATAAAAACGGTCACGATATGGTTAACGGAGGACTAGCCTTGGGAGGAGAAAATCTCATGCCGGAAATAATTAAGGAAGCTGCCTTATCTGCCACCTCAACGGATGAACAGTTAACGCTTGAAGACATAAAAGGAATAGGTGATATTTGTCCTTCCTGCGGGGCAAGCTCCCTTATCTACCAGGAGGGTTGTTCCAAGTGCCAGGCATGTGGCCACTCCGAATGTTAAATAATTATGAATATGGTTAATACAATCATTAATATTTTGTTCACAGACGAAAATGTTCTGTCGAAAGGAAATTAAAATATGCCGAAAGAAATAGTTAAACATGTAATCAAGGTATCCGGAACAGAAGAGAATTTTGATAAGGAAAAAATATTCAGAAGTATTTGGCTTGCAGCCAAAAGTGTGGGAGGTAAAAACAAATCTCTTGCAAAATATCTGAGGGGAGAGGTAATAGGGATTTTAAGAGAGAAATATCCCAATGGAGAATCTATAGCCACGACCGAAATTGGTGAGGTGGTCGAAAAAGTTTTGATCGAAAACGGACATGCCCAAACGGCTAAGGTTTATATCCGATTTCGGGAAAATAAAAAACATATAAAGCAGGATAAAGATTCCCTTGGTATCAAAGATGATATCGGGTTATCGTATAACACTTTATACATACTTAAGCAAAGATATCTTAAAAGGAGCGGTAAAGGTGAAATAATGGAAACCCCCAAAGGGCTAATCGAAAGGGTCGCCCGTGTTTTATCCGACGTCGAAACCGGAAAGAAAAACCGGGAAAGATGGTTTAAGGAATTTTATGAAATTATGGTCAATTTTGAGTTTTTACCCGGTACGAGAACTCTTACAAATGCCGGGAAGGCAGCGTCTCAACTGGCCAATTGTTTTGTATGGCCGATGGAAGACGACATAGACAGTATCTTTGATATCTTACATAAATCGACTTTAATTAAGAAACACGGCGGAGGGTGTGGCTATAACTTTTCAAAGATAAGACCCGAGGGTGATCTTGTCGGAGGGATACCGGATTTGGCGGCAGGACCGGTAAAGATGATTGAGATGTTCGATCTGATGACCTCACTCTTTCGACAAGAAGGCAGGTACGAGTCGGGAAACATGGCAATATTAAACGTCAGTCATCCCGATATTTTTAATTTTATTTCCGCAAAACAGAACGACGGATATCTTTCCAAAACCAATATATCAATAGGAATAACGGATGAATTTATGGAAGCGGTACTTAGGGGTAAATATTGGGACCTGGTTAATCCCAGAACCAAAGAAATTGTGAATACGGTTAAAGCAAAATCGATTTTGGAATTGGCCGCTGCGATGGCTTGGCAAACGGGTGATCCGGGGATAATAAACCTCTCGGCAATCAATAAAGGAACTGCCCTGGCAAATCCGCTTTTGCATAAACGCGGACCTATTTGGGCTACCAATCCCTGTGGAGAGGTACCTTTATATCCTTACGAGTCTTGTAATTTGGGCTATGTCAATTTGGTGAAATTTGTGGGAGAGGGACACTTTGGTTTTGAGCGTTTGGTTAAAGTGATGCAAATAGGGGTTAGACTAATGGATAACGTAATAGACGCATCCTGGTTTCCGGTTGACAGGGTCGATGAGTCGGTACGGAGTCATAGAAGATTGGGAATAGGCTGCGTTGGCTTGGCGGAGACCCTTACTATTATGGGAATTTCCTATGACAGTCAGGAGGCATACAATTTTGCGGAAAAAGTTGCAAAAACAATGTATAAAAGCGCATACGATGCGTCGGTCAATTTAGCCAGGGAAAAGGGTTCGTTTCCACTGGTTTCCGATTCCATATGGGCAAAGTCCAAAGACAAACCGAGAAACGTCGCGGTACTTACTTTTCCTCCTTCGAGCGGAAATGCGGTGATTTGCGAAACGTCTTACGGAATTGAGCCCTACTTTGCCTTAGCCTATGAACAGAATGTCATAGACGGGATGAGATTAAAAACAATTATTCCCTTGTTTATTCAAAAATTAAAGGAAAAGGGAATTTATTCGGAAGATCTTATTCAGAAAGTAATTGATAATCACGGAAGCGTACAGGGGATAGATGAAATTCCTACCGATTTAAGAAAAATATTTAAGGTAGCCCATGATATAAATTGGCGGGATCATATAAAAATGCAATCGGCTTTTCAGAAATGGACAGATAATGCTATTACAAAAACGATTAATATGCCCTCAACGGTAACTCCCAATGATATAGAGGAGGCTTATATATTGGCCTGGAAGTTGGGTTGCAAGGGACTGACAGTATACAGGGACAAAACCAAAACGGATCAGGTATTTGAATTCGGACGTTCACTGAAACAGAATCAGATTAAGTTGTGCCCGACTTGTGACTTAAAACTCGTAAGGGACGGAAAGTGCCTGAAATGCAAAAGGTGCGGTTTTTCAACCTGTGAACTTTGAAATTTCTTAAGACGTAACTGGAGCTGTTATGCTGGCAAGATTGCCGAATTTTCGGAACTAAGCCTAACTTAGTTTTTTTGACCACACAATGGCTTCGGTTACGTCTCAGGGAACTTCAAATAAAACCTTATTTTATTTGTGATGATATATAATCTAGTATCGTGGTAATTTATACAAAAAAGGGAGATAAGGGGAAAACGATACTATTTAAAAAAGTTGGGGGGAAATCCGTTAGGGTTTCTAAAAATGCTACAATTGTTTCTGTATTAGGGGTGATTGATGAATTGAATAGTTTTTTAGGATTAGTCAGGGCTTTTTTAGATAATTCCGATTTTGGGAATAAAGAGCTGGAAAGAATTCAGATTAATCTTTTGACGATAGGCTCCGTAATTGCAGGATCAAAGTTGAAATTTGAAAAAAAGGAGACTCTCAATTTGGAAAATTCAATCAATAAGATGGATTCGGAAATTTCACCTTTGAGAAATTTTATAATCCCCGGGGGTACAAAAAACGCGTCTTTCCTGCAATATGCAAGGGCACTGTCAAGGAAAGCGGAAAGGGAAGTGGTCGGACTTAAAGCGAAAAAGAAGGTTGATCCGGGAATTCTTGAATATTTAAATCGTCTTTCGGACTTCCTATTTACTCTATCACGCTGGGTTAATTTGAAAGAAGGTGGGAAAGAGGTGGTTTGGAAACTTCAGAGAAAGAAATAGTATTTATAAGAAACACTTATCAATTTCTAATCGCCGATTAACTCTTTTTACCATATTTGCTAGAATGGAATAATTATGACTACACCCGAACAGGAAAGGTTATCTCAAAACCCGCCGGAAATTCAGGAAATTCCGGATACTCCCGAAATACCTCCTGAGATAGAAAAAGGGGGAGTTGTAAAAAGGCAGGATGATTTTACTGCCCAGGTGACAGACGATAGTGGATACCCTTTGATACAAACGCCCCAGACACAAAGCGTTACGGTTCAGATTCCCGCAAACCAAACGGATTTGGATGCTTGGACAAAGGGTTCTCCCGATAATGCTTTAACCTGGTTTGCGGTTTTTTGGATTAGAATTATTAAAAAAGCACTCCACTTTGGTTGGAGGATGATTCAAGGAAGGAAGATAAAAAACTAAAATATGCCTGATTTAAGTGTAATATTTTTACTGTTGATGCTTATTTCGTTAATGATTTTTTCGATTGCGGCTGTTGCCATCTTTGCATTTATAAGATTTCGCCATAGAGGAAGGGAAGAAACGTCAATTGACTCGGTTCTTCTTCAGATTTCGGTTCACAGGGGAAATGAAATTAAAATTGATGCAATGGAGCAGCTTTTTTCATCTTTGTATTCAATAAAGAAAGGAGGATGGAAACAGGGATATTCGACCCAACCGACGGTGTCATTTGAAATACTGGGAAAAAAAGAAGATATCAGGTTTTATATTTGGACGCCAAAAGAGTTTCAGGATTTGATTGAGAAACAAATTCATGGGGCTTATCCCGATGCGGAGGTGGTTGAAGTGCAGGAATATAACATTTTTACGGAGGAAGGCAAGGTCGCGTATAAAGCATTCCAGCTTGCCAAAGAGAATTTTTACCCTCTTAAAACCTATAGGGATCTTCCGACCGATCCATTATCTTCTTTAACTTCGGCATTGGCTAAAATGGGGGACAATGAAGCCGCAGTAATTCAAGTTGTAGTTACTCCATATGACTCAAGTTGGCAAAAATCGGGATCCGGTTTTATCACATCGACCAAAAAACAGGAATCTGATCCCGGGAAAGCAAAATTCTCCGTTCCAGCCAAGACCTTGGAAGCGGTTGAAAATAAGGTTTCCAAAGTCGGTTTTGAAACCTCAATAAGAGTTGTAGTAGTGTCCAATGACGCATCTTCCGCCAAAGCGCACTTGGCAAATATAGGAAGCGTTTTTGCACAGTTTGCGGGTGATTTGAACTCCCTTAGGTCCCGGGTGATACGTCAAAAGGGATCTTTTATCGAAGATTTCATTTATCGATATCAACCCATGTTTCATATAATGGGCAACCGTCGGGCAATCCTTAATTCGGAAGAGTTGGCAACAATATATCACTTTCCCAATAAAGCAATAACAACGCCTCATATTCACTGGGTTTATGCCAAGTCTTCTCCGGCTCCGCAAGAAATTCCTACCGAAGGACTTTATTTAGGTCTAAGTAATTATAGGGGAGTTAAAAGGAAGATAAACATTAGAGATGACGACAGAAGAAGACACATCTATATAATCGGAAAGACAGGTACGGGAAAGACAGAACTGGAAAAGCAACTTATTATGCAAGACATTATTGAAGGAAAGGGTCTTTGCTATATGGATCCGCACGGTGACGCTATTGAAGATCTACTCAAAAAGATTCCACCCGAAAGGGCTGAAGACGTAATTTACTTTAATCCGTCGGATACGGAACGTCCCATGGGATTAAATCTGTTGGAAGCAAAAACCGAGGATCAAAAACATTTTGCTGCAACGGCGGTAATCAATATGATGTACAAACTTTTTGATCCATATAAAACCGGTATAGTAGGCCCGCGTTTTGAACACGCAGTCAGAAACGCCATGCTTACCGTAATGTGTGATGAGGGGGCAACTTTTGTTGAAGTAATGAGGGCTCTTACCGATGCCAGATATGTTCAGGAACTTCTTCCGAAGGTTGAAGATCCAATAGTGAGACGTTACTGGACGGATCAAATCGCCCAAACCGCCGACTTCCACAAATCGGAAGTACTGGACTATATCGTTTCCAAATTCGGCCGCTTTGTCACCAACAAAATGATAAGAAACATCATCGGACAATCCCAATCCTCCTTTTCTTTTAGGGACGTAATGGATCAGGGAAAAATCCTTTTCATTAATCTTTCCAAAGGTGAAATCGGGGAGGAAAACAGCAGTTTCCTGGGGTTAATTTTGGTTCCCCGGATACTGATGGCAGCTATGAGCAGGGCTGACATGCCTGAAGATCAAAGAAGGGATTTTTATCTTTATGTCGACGAGTTTCAGAATTTTGCCACTCCTGATTTTGCCCAAATACTTTCGGAGGCAAGAAAATACAGACTTAATTTAACCGTGGCAAATCAATTTATCGGTCAGGTTGAGGAGGAAGTTAAAAATGCGGTTTTTGGTAATGTCGGAACGATTATTTCTTTTAGGGTAGGGGT
>DATEXQ010000017.1:0-11376 GCA_035256745.1 Patescibacteria group bacterium | reverse complement strand
GTAGCTGTAACTCCAACCTCTTCCCCGTACATTGGAATCATGAACTCCATTTACAACTTCCTGTCTATAAATTTCCAAATCGTCATATCCACATGGTAAAGCTTTATGAATTCGGGGTTCCTGCAATGGATTTGAGACAACTATCATCATTGTCGAATCTCTACTTTCAGGATCGACACTTTGGTCATATTCGGTGGGAATGGTCGTACCAAAGGTTAAGGTGGCAAGTACTGCTTGTTCCCACGCTTCGGGAAGAGTTTTTCCGTAAACCACTATCGAAGGAATCTCTCCGCTTTTTAAATATTCCCTCCCAACAACATGAGTGTTCTTTTCCGCAAGTTCTTTTAAAGACATACAAATTACTAAAGAGTTTTTATCAACTGGCGTAAGAATTGTCAATCGGTAAATCTATTTTTTACCCGTACTTCCGAAGCCTCCAGTTCCTCTTTTGGATAAATTCAATTTATTTACTTCTGTAATTTTTGGTCTTGGGACAATTTGAAGTATCCCTTGTGCAATTTTATCTCCTTTTCCGACTGAATAATCATTGTCTCCTAAATTTACCAATACAACCAACCATTCACCTCTATATCCGGAGTCTACAACTCCCGCCATCACATGGATGCCAAACTTTGCCGCCAATCCGCTTTTGTCGCGAAAGGAAACAAACCATCCACCAGGTATTTCGGATGCTATACCTAGAGGAATTGTTTGAATTTTTCCTTTTTTGATAATTACCGCAATTGTGGAGTATAAATCAAATCCTGCGTCTTCTTCGTGGGCATATGAAGGAATTTTTCCCTCTTTTTTTATTATTTTAAATTTTAAGGTTGGTTTTGTTATTTCCATTCTCTTGTTTTTCCTCTTTTTTCTCTTCTTCTCCTGGTTTTCTCCATGAAGCCCATTTACATTCCGGATATCTTGAACATCCGAAAAACTTCCTTCCTTTTTGACTTCTTTTTATAATTACATCACCTTTTTTGCAATCTGGGCATTTTTTCCCAATTTTTTCAACGAATTTTTCCGTATATTTACAATCCGGGAACCGCGAACAAGATATAAACTTTCCGAATCTTCCTATTCTTATTACCAATTCTCCTTCTTTACATTCGGGACACTTCTTACCTAATTTTTCCACAGCAATCTTTACTCTTTTGGAATTTTTACCAACACTAATTAATTTTTTATCAAACGGTTTCCAAAAATCCCCAATTACTCCAGTCCATTTAACCTCTCCCTTGGCAATATTATCCAAATCATCTTCCATCTTGGCGGTAAAGGAATATTCAAAAACATCGGGAAAATTGTCCATCAAAAAATCATTTACTGCAATTCCGATTGACGTAGGGAAAAACCTTCCTTCTTCCTTTACTACATAATTTCTAAATTGAATGGTTGAAATAATTGGAGCATAAGTTGAAGGTCTTCCGATACCCAATTTCTCCAAAGTTTTTATAAGAGACGCCTCAGAATATCTTGCCGGAGCTTGGGTAAATTTTTGATCTCCCCAAACTTTTTTCCCTTTAGATTCCTCACTTTCGGAAGAAATAAGATTTAAAGCTTCCCCTTTGACTACTTCAGGAAGACGAAGTGATTCTTCCTCTTTTTTATACAATATTTTCCATCCATCAAATAACATTATCTGACCAGATGCACGCAGTAGGTAATTTATTGGTTGGGTCTTAGCATTAAGGTTAGCCGATACATCTATTGTAGTTTCGTCATATAAACTGGGGTTCATTTGACAAGCAATAAATCTTTTCCAGATAAGGTTATATAAAGATTCCGCATCTTTCGCGAATTTTCTATTAGAGACTTCAAGTTTGGAATCTAGTCTTGTAGGGCGTATTGCTTCGTGCGCTTCTTGGGCAACTTTCGATTGAGTTTTATAAAAAATGGGTTTTTCCGGTAAGTACTTAACTCCGTATTCGCCTTTGATATAATTTCGTAACTTTTCTATGGCTGATGCAGCAATATTGGTCGAATCGGTTCTGTGATAGGTAATTAATCCCTCTTCGTATAAAGCTTGGGCAATACTCATTGTCTTTTTGGCTGACCAAAACATAAGTCTGGCAGCAGCTTGAGACATGGTAGAAGTGGTAAAAGGCGGATAGGGATTTCTTCTTACTTCTTTTTTCTGAACATCAAAAACTTCATAATTACTTTTTTCTAAATTCTCCACAATTTCTCTTGCATCCTTTTCGTTTGTTACATCAGCTTTCTTTTCCCCAATTTTTATAAGCTGAACAGTAAAACTTTTATTCTCTTTGATTTTGGATTTATTATTTTTACTTATTACCTCTGCAAAAATTTCCCAATATTCCTGTGGTTTAAATTTCTCAATTTCTTTTTCCTTTTCAACAATAAGTCTTACGGTAACCGACTGCACTCTTCCGGCTGACAAACCTCTTCTTACTTTTCTCCATAAAAGTGGTGATAATTTGTATCCAACCAACCTATCCAATACTCTCCTTGCTATCTGTGCATCTACCATATTTTCGTCTATTCTTTTGGGATTTTTTATCGCCTCCTCAACCGCATCCTTGGTAATCTCATGAAATACTATTCGACTTAATTTGGAATTTTGTGTTTTGTGTTTTAAATTTGAGCCGATTACATTCTCAACATGCTTAGCGATCGCTTCTCCCTCTCTATCCGGATCTGTAGCCAAATATATTTTTCCTGCTTTTTTTGCGGCTTTTAGTATTATTGCAACCACAGCACTTTTCTTTTGGATATCCTCATATTGAGGTTTAAAATTCTTCTCTACATCAATACCTAAAGTACTCTTGGGTAAATCTTTAATGTGTCCCATTGTCGCTTCAATGGAATAGTCGCTTCCTAAAAATCTTGATAGAGTACGGGCTTTGGTTGGTGATTCGACAATTATTAAATTCATATCATTACATGATAGTTGGTCTTACAGAAATAAGCGATAGTAAAATATGTGATATTTCAATAATCTAGTCAAGATGCACTATTCTTTCTTGTCTTCAAATGCAAATTCAATTCCTCCAAAATATCTTTTGTACAAGTTACCGCTTTTGCTCCATTTTGTATAAGGAAAAGGGGAGCACCGGATGTCGGTGAGGTTATCGCATTCGGTACTGCAAAGACTGGTCGTCCCTGATTTGCTGCATGAGAAGCCGTCAAAAGAGTCCCACTTCTTTTCTCTCCCTCAATTACCAAAATTGCCTTAGAAAGACCAGATATAATCCTATTTCTGTTGACAAAATTACCTTTATATGAGGGGTACCCCAATGGATATTCCGATAATATTGCACCACCCGAATCGATTATCTTCGTTGCCAAAGAAAAGTTTTCGGGAGGATAAATATTATCCAATCCTCCTGCAAGGACTGCTATTGTTCTTCCGCCAACTTCTAAAACGCATTTGTGTGCTTCTGTATCAATTCCTCTTGCCAGACCCGAAACGATTGTTACGCCCAAACCGGCAAGTTCTTGGGAAAACTTACAGGTTACTTCTTTTCCGTAGTTAGTCATTTTTCTTGATCCAACTATGGCTATGGCATTTTCATCGCTTTTCTTTAATTTACCTTTAATATATAAAACGCAAGGTGCTCCATCCAAATTTTTTAAATTCTTGGGATAATCTTTGTCCAAAAAAGTAACAAAATCAACAGAATTAGAATTTAAACGCAAAAAATAATTTATAGGATTAATTTGATTTCTGTATCGGTTAAATTTTTCAACAGTACTTGCTCTTAACCCAACCTCCAGTAATTCCTTGCTACTGGCATTCCAAACATTTTTCGAATTTTTAAAGTAAGATATTAGAAGATTAATTCTTACAGGACTAAAAGGTATAAAGGAATACAATAAAACCAGATATTCACGCTCGGTCATTAAAGATTAATTATATTTTAAAAATTTAATTTTGTTTTTGGAACCAATAGTCAAAAATATCCTTGGCCATAGGACCTGCGACGCTGGAACCTTCTCCTCCTTTTTCAACAAGAACCGTAATTATTATATCGGGTTTTTGTTTTCCATCCGTGGTGTCTTTTTCTAGAGCTGCGGGAGCAAAAAATGTAAACCATGCATGAGTTATGTTTTCTTCACTGGTTTCTGCTGTTCCTGTTTTACAGGCTACTTGGGGATTGGAATCAAAAAAGGGAAATCCTGTCCCACCCAAGCTACACGCCGCAATCATTCCTGCTTTTACCAGATCAAGAGTTTCTTTACTTATTCCTAGGTCTTGGCATTTCGGTTTTTCAGCAATGCGCGGACTGCAAAGTTTTCCGTCATTTGCAATGGCCGCTACAGCAGTATTTATTAGTAAAGGTGTCAAAGCTAAGTCACCCTGGCCTATTGATACATGGTAAGTATTACCCAAAAACCAATTTTCGTTTTTAGTTTTTAATTTCCATTCCGGACCGGGAACCAAACCTCCAATTTCTCCCACCAAATCAATATTGGTCTTTTGATTAAGACCGAACTTTTTAGCCCACTTGTCAATTTTTTCAATCCCCAACATCTCCCCTAATTTATAAAAAAACGTATCTGTAGAACGACCTATTGCCCTGACTATTCCTATTACCCCTTCCTTTCCTTTATATTGGGTGTAATACCAATTTGAATAGGAAAAATCATTTATGGTTATAACTCCGGGGTCATCATAAACGTAATTTTTATCTATCACTTTTTCTTCCAAACCGGCGATTGCTACAATTGTCTTAAAAACCGAACCCGGATGATATAAACCACCTATAGCTCGATTGAAAAGCGGTAGATTTTTATCGTTTAATAATTTTTCAACCTCTTTTGAATATTTACTGTTTAAAAAAATGTTTGGATTGTAAGAAGGAGACGAATAAAGAGCAAGAATTTCTCCCTGTCTATCGCTTACGACTATTGCTCCCGGTTTTCCACCCATAACGGTTGAGACATTTTCTTGAAGTTTGTAATCAATAGAAGTAATAATGTCTTTTCCCGCTATGGGTTCTCTTCTTCCCAAAGTCCGAACTTTTTTCCCGGTGGTATCAACTTCTATCAACTCTTCACCGTCTTTCCCTGATAGCTGACAATCATATTTTTGCTCTAATCCGCTTCTACCCACATAAGTCTCATTTCCTCTGACGCCTTTTTCCGGACAATTCGGATTAACTTTTCCCGTTTCGTCTTCAGACACCAAACCTAAATAACCGCTTACATGCGCAAAACTTTCAGCCAATTTATAATCTCTAACCCATTCCGTAATAATTTCTTCACCTAAAGCTTTGCTTATATCATCTGATTTTTCATAACCTTCCTGGGGATTAAATATTATTCTTTTTTTAACCTCTTTATTTCCAACCAATACTTCACCGCCCCTTGCTAAAATTCGCCCTCTGGGAGCAGAAATTACAACTCTCCTAATTCTATTACCCTCGGAGAGATTCCTAAAGTAATTTCCTTTTATAACTTGAAGTTCCAAAAGTCTGCCAAAAAGAACAATAAATCCTAGAATTAAAATACCCCGTAAAAACCAGGGAAGCCAACTTTGAGTCTTAACCGAAGATAAATCCTCCATACTCCCTATGATACAATTTTGTTGCTTTTTAGGATACTTTAAATTATAACCCCCTTGTAACTCTGATTTTTCGCAATAAAGAATTATCTTCTAATATTTTCCCACATCCCCTGACTACACAAGTAAATGCATCATCAGCCACCCAAACAGGCATTTTTGACTCCTCTGCCACAATTTTATCAATTCCACGAAGTAATGATCCTCCGCCCGCCATAACAATTCCGTGTTCCATAATATCCGATACCAATTCCGGTGGAGTTTCCTCTAAGACTTCTACAATTGTTGCTACAATTTCGCGAATAGTCGGAGCCAAAGCTTCCTGAATCTCCAAGCTTGACAGTTTAATGGATTTAGGAAGTCCTTTTTCCAAATCCCTTCCCCTTACGACAAAAAAGTTTTCTTTATCGTTTACGCATGTTCCTATGTTTATTTTTACTTCTTCTGCCGTTGTTTCTCCCAACAAAAGAGAATATTTAAGTCTAACGTAATTTATCACCGCTTCAGTCATCTCGTCGCCTGCTATTCTTATTGAACGCCCCACCACAATTCCTCCTAAAGAAATCGCAGCTATTTCGGTTGTACCTCCGCCAATATCAACAACAAATGTACCACTTGGACTTTCAATGGGTAATCCTGCTCCTATTGCCGCTGCCATCGGTTCTTCAATTAAATGAGCCTCTCTTGCACCGGATGATATGGCTGCATCGGAAACGGCTCTCCTTTCAACTTCCGTAACTCCCGATGGTATTCCTATTACAACCCTGGGTCTCGGAATTTTAGGAATAACGGTTCCTGATTCATGAACGCTTTTAATGTAGGTCGAAAGCATAACCTGTGTCGCATCAAAATCTGAAATAACTCCATCTTTTAGTGGTCTTATTGTTTCTATTGATTGGGGTGTTTTTCCCAACATTTTTTTCGCTGCAGTACCCATAGCTAAAATTTCTTTGGTTTTTTTATTTCTGGCAATAACAGAGGGTTCTCTAATCACTATTCCTTTTCCTTTAACCCAAACTAGTGTATTTGCAGTACCCAAATCTATACCTATATCGTGTGAGAAAAATCCCATTACTTTCCCAAATATCCTACTTGGAGTAAAAAAATTAAATTTGGGAACCTTCACTCTAATATACGATTTTTTAAACAAAGCCATATTCGCCTAAAGTATAGCCCGAGAAGCCATTATTGCAAACCCTAAAAAAAGGTCTTTTTTTATTACTCTTTGTGGTGTAAATTCATTAATTAGTGATAAAAGTAATTGACAAGTTTCTACGCATGGTTTTTTATATTTTATTTTTCATTTTGCCTTTAGTGGTTTTTCCCCTAACTTCCGAAATATTTGAATTTAATAAAATAAACATTATTTATCTTGCAACAGTTATTATTACGTGTCTTTGGCTTACTAAATTAATAATACTTAAAAAATTCACATTCCGTCGCACAATATTAGATTTCCCCATTCTTATTTATCTTGCCTCCCAAATTATCGCAACCATAACATCAATCGACAGATATACCTCAATTTTTGGCTATTATTCAAGATTTAACGGCGGCTTATTGTCTCAGATTTCCTATACTCTTCTTTACTTTGCATACGTAAATAATATGAACAGAAAATCCAGCAAAAACATTCTTATACTGTTAATCTCAAGCTTAACCCTTGTTTCTATTTACGGAATTTTAGAGCACTTCGGCATAGATAAAAATCTCTGGGTTCAAGATGTACAAAACAGGGTTTTTTCTACCCTCGGACAACCCAACTGGCTGGCTGCCTTAATTGTTGCTGTTATTCCTATTACATGGGTTTTTGCCCTGCAATCAAAAATCACTAATCTAAATTCAGCAGTAAAAATTAAAAATATAAAATGGGTTCTTATATCCACATTATTCTTTTTGACCTTGCTTTATACCAAATCCCGCTCGGGTTTAATTGGTTTTGTTTTTTCGGATATCATTTTCTGGATAATAATTTTTAAAATAAACACCGATCTAAAAACCAATATTTTAAAATCGCTTGTAATTTTACATTTATCGTTTCTTGTTCTTGTTTTATTAATAGGCTCTCCCTGGACCCCAAGTATCTCGGAATTTATTAATCAAAAACAAAAATCAAGTATAACTATCGAGGATTCGGTAAATGCCGGACCGGCACTCGAAGTAGGAGGAACTGGTTCGGGAGAGATACGAAAAATAGTATGGAAAGGAGCATTTGATGTTTTTAAAGCACACCCTATTTTTGGCAGCGGTGTCGAAACATTCGCTTATTCATATTATCTTTACAGACCTCCCAAACATAATCTTACTTCTGAATGGGACTTTTTGTATAACAAGGCACATAATGAATACCTAAACTATCTGGCAACAACCGGATTGATAGGTACCCTATCTTACTTAGTTCTGATAGCATTTATTTTTGCCCAAATAGCTAACAGCAAATGGTCAATATTTACTAATAAATCTAATTCATCTTTTAGTATTTATCATCTTGCATTAATATCTGGATTTTTAGGCATCATTGTCACCAACTTTTTCGGTTTTTCGGTGGTTGTTATTTCATTTCTTTTCTTCCTTTACCCGGCTGTTGCTGTCGCTTTAAGTAACCAGGAAACAAAAGATAATATAAACTTGGATAATTTCAATTCTCTACCCATTGTTAAGAAAATATTAACTTTTATTCCTGCTGTTTTTGCTGTTTTTCTTATTTACTCAATCTTTAAATACTGGTATTCGGATATCCTCTATGCCCAGGGGAAACAGTTTGACAAATCCCAAGATTACCCCCAGGCACGGGTTAATCTTTTTAAGACCGTAAAAAATATTCCTGGACAAGCAATTTACTGGGATGAACTCTCACAATCGGCAGCAGGTTTGGCAATCGATTTTTATCAAGCTAAAGATATGGATAACGCCAAAACATTTTCCGAAACTGCAATCGACGAATCAAATCACGCTGTCACTCTTTCACCCGTAAACCTAAATTTACGCAAAAATAATGCTGCTCTTTTTATAAAACTGGCAAATCTTGACCCCAAACTTTTACAAAATGCCGAAGAACTTATTCAAGAAACCATTAAACTTTCCCCTACCGATGCCAAACTTTATTATAATTTGGGTCTTGTCCAGGCTCGTATTGGAAAAATAAACGAGGCAATTTCTACTCTTGAAAAAACAGTTGAATTAAAAGAAAATTACCGAGACGCCAGATTCGCCCTTGCTCTTCTTTACAATCAAAAGAATGAAAAAGCAAAAGCTAAAAATGAACTTCTTTATATTTTAGAAAAAATAAATCCTCAAGACGAATTAGCTAAACAGCAACTTCAAGAAATTTAAATTTTGGTAAGTTGGCCTTATTTGCGGTATAATTTGGCCGTATGATCAAAAAAATATTGGACGTAAAAAATCCCAAATTAAGAATAGGGTCAAAACCTATAAACGTTGTTGATAAAAGGATAAAGGAAATTGCCAAAGATCTGATAGATACTCTTAGCGTACAAAAAAACCCAGAAGGTGTAGGTCTTGCAGCTTGTCAGATAGGAAAAAATATCAGAATGTTTGCTATGGTTCACCGAAAGAAAATAAAAATAGTCATAAATCCCAAGATATTGTCATCAAGTAATGTTAAAACCCCTAAAAAAGATGATGAACCGATTATGGAAGGTTGTCTTTCCATCCTTAATTATTACGGTCCTTTGAAACGACCTCAAAAAGTAACCTTAAATTATCAAAATTTGGAAGGCGAAACGAAAACTGAAAACTTTATGGGGTTATCAGCCCAAATAGTTCAGCACGAGGTCGACCATTTAAACGGAATTCTTTTTACGGATATATTGTTTAAACAAAAAGCTTCACTTTTTAAACTGAAAGGTGAAGAATGGGAAGAAGTAGAACTTACATAAAGTTATGAAATTTGTCTTTTTTGGAACACCGGAATACGTTTTACCCATCCTTGATGCTTTAAACAAAAAGTTTAAGATTAAAGGCAAATCTCCTATTGAAGCAGTTGTTACCCAAGAACCTAAACCGACAGGAAGAAAACAGCTACTTTCCTACTCTCCTGTAGACAATTGGGCTTATAAAAGGGATCTCCCCATATTTTTTGATCCCGAAGACATTATAAAAAACTCAATTACGGCAGATATGGGAATTTTGGCTTCCTACGGAAAGATAATACCCAAATCTGTAATCAACTATTTTAAATTTGGAATTATTAACGTTCACCCATCCTGTCTGCCCAAATATAGAGGTGCATCTCCTATTCAAGCATCTATTATTTCTCAAGATAATGAAACGGGAGTAAGCATTATAAAACTTGACGAAAAACTTGATCACGGTCCGATTGTCTGCCAATTTAAAGAAGAAATACTTCCCCAAGATACATTCGAATCTTTGAGAAATAGACTCTTTGAAAGATCTTGTGATGTTTTAACTGCTCTAATCCTACCTTATACCCAGGGTAAAATTACACTAAAAAAACAAGACGATACAAAAGCTTCTTTTACTCGTCAAATCATAAAAGAAGATGCATTCATACCTCCAAAATATCTTGAAAAAGCTTTAAAGAAAGAGACTGTTAAAGATAAATGGACAATTCCCTTTATCAAGGATTTTGCTATTACTCCCACAGGTGCTGTATTGGATCGTTTTATTCGTGCAATGTATCCCTGGCCTATTGCCTGGACCATTATTAGTATAGACTCCTCAAACCACGCAAAAAGAATAAAAATTCTCAAATCACACATCGATAACGAAAAATTAATCTTGGATGAGGTTCAGATGGAAGGTAAAAGCCCGGTAACATGGAGACAGTTTAAAGAAGGATATCCCCAATCGTTTCTCAAATATTAGAAGTTTTATATTCAAGACCCATTTTGCCTCTGGTTATTATTCTTGATGCGACTTCTGGAGAAAAACAATTTATTAATTTTCGAGTTCTTGAAACAATCACCCACCAACCAAATTTATCTTCATGGGTAATATTTTTAATACGTCTTAAGTTTTCTAACCAATATTCCTTGGCGATTATCTTATTCGGATTTGTAATAAGTGTTTCCCATATAAACGATATTGTCGGACTAGATATGGGTCTTTTTGCTATTTCCTTACTTGACACTAGGTTTTTTTTCTTTAGTTCTCGCGAAGAAAAGTCATAACTAAATTCCCTATCGAATACTATCGGTGCCGGATGGATTAATTTATCCGACGCTTTTACATTAAAGCTAAAACCTCCCTTTACATTTCTTAACTTGTCGTTAAAATCAGGAATTCTATCTAATTCCTTTACTAAACGCCCTTTTGCGGTCCATATAGCTTCATTATTAATGCAATATTCTGAATATAACTTAGAGGAAATATTATCGTATGAAACAATGTTACCTGCATTATCCAGAAAAGATTCGAACATTATTGTTTGAACCCATGTAAGGGGAATGTTCACTAAACCTTTATTTGTTCTTAAGTATCTTAAATTGGGATCATAGATAATACCTCCGGGAAACCTGACGCATTTTCTAACTGGTTGAGGATATTTTCCCAATTCTTTAACGTCTGTTTTCGGAAATACACTTGGAATTTCTTTCGCTAACCAAGCCGAATTTGTAATAATTTCTGATGACATTTTATTGAAGTTGGTGCCTTTTATTTATAATATGGCAGCAGTTTTATACTTTCCTATGAAGTGATATTTCTTTATTCTTTTGATACATTTTGTACAAATTCTCATCTGCTTTTTCTCTCCATCAACTATCAATGTCATTTTTTGAAGATTTGGTTTAAATAACCTCTTTGTTGCCTGTGCTCTTTTAATCCAACGTTTTCCCGCGACACCTCTTCTATGCCTTTGACTC
>DATEXQ010000016.1:0-12279 GCA_035256745.1 Patescibacteria group bacterium | reverse complement strand
TTGACAAGAATATCCGTACTTCTGATATAATAGCGCTACTCCTATCAATTGGGAGATTGTAAAAATTGGAAAAAAGAGATTACCTCCCATAAGGAGGTTTTTTAGTCTCTAAACAGGTCCTTTAAAAAATACAAAAAGGAGGAAAACGCAAAATAATATTTCGTCTTAACACATTATCAAGACCTAACTAAAACTATTCAATAAAAGGAGCGAAACATGTGTCAAAGAAAAGCATTTATTTGGTGGAAGGGACATAAACGTTCTAAATGTCCTACTCCCAGGTGCAATCAAATCCTCCGAGAAGAAACAGGATGTCCTACTCATGGATGGAGTTTTGCTGGTGGCAGAGATAAAGTGATATTTGCCAACAGAGGCACCTTTATCTTTCGAAGAAACATAACCAAAATACAAGAAGTTTAAAAGACCTGTTTTTAACAACCTTACACCCCCGGGGTAAATTTTGCATTTTACCTCGGGGTATTTTTTTACTTAAATTTTATATCCTTAATTTTTACTTCCAAATTAATATCCCCATTCCAATCATTTTGTTCAATGTTGTAAGCAATATCTATTTTTTTATCGAGTGATAAACTTTGATATATTTCCCCCATACCAAAAGCAATACCATTTAAGATGTTGTCTTTATTTTCTAATTTCAATTTCAAATGTTTTGAATCCATACCAACATTTTTAGCATTCAAGATATTAACTTCTTTTGTTATAAAAACAGGGTTCGGATTACCCAGACCGACTGGTTCAAATTCTTTTACTTTTTCTAAAAGAAAAAAATCTATCAGACTAAAATCAATCTCCAAATCCGCTTTTAAAGTTCGTTTTATCATCTCACTGTTTAACATTTTTTCCGATTCAGCTTCAACCAATTTTGAGAATTCTTCAATCTTTTTTGTTTTAATCGAAAAACCCGCTGCCATCGGATGTCCTCCTCCACCTTCCAAGAAATTATCATATTTTCTAATGAATTCAATGATATTAAAACCGGGTATGCTTCTTGCTGATGCCTTGGAAATATTTTTACCTTTTGATAAAACTATGACAGGACGAAAGAATTCTTCAGCAAGCTTTGCAGCCGCCAAACCGATAACTCCTTCATGATAACTTTCGTGAGATAGAATTATAATTCCCTTACCAGATTTAAGTACAGCCTCCTCTTTAGCGTGCAAAAGCACCTCTTCTACTACTTTTTGTCTTTTGGCGTTAGTTTTTCCCAAATGTATTGCCAGTTCCGTTGCTCTTGAAGGGCTTTTTGTACATAAAAGTCTTAATGAATCAATTGCATGTTCTAATCTCCCCATGGCATTAAGCCTTGGGGCAATTATAAAACCTATTGCGTAAGAACCAATTATTCCCTTTTTAAGATGAGCTTCTTTAAAAAGAGCATTAAGTCCATGTCTTTCTGTATTGTTTAATTCCGTTAGACCGTATTTTGCAAAAGATCTGTTTGGTCCTATCAAGGGTATTTGATCCGCTATAGTTCCTATCGCAACCAATTCGAGAGATTTGTTTATTTGGAATTTGGTATTGGTTTTGAATTTCCTAAGAGTTTCTCTTGCCAAGATCCAGACTATCCCCGACCCGCTTATTTTAACTGTATGAATTATGCTAAATGCATGAGGGAGTTTATCTTTTTTAAGGTGGTGATCCGTAATTATTATATCAATACCCAATTTATTTGCAGTTTCAATTGCTTTCATAGCTACTATTCCGTTATCGACAGTAATTATCAACTTAACGTTTGGGTATTGAATTTTAAGATTTTCAACGCTTTCGGAATTAATCCCATATCCTTCCGAAAATCGCTCAGGAATGTAGGGAATCACATCTAAACCCAAATAATATAAAGCTTCCCAAAGAATTGCCGAGGCACAAATTCCATCTGCGTCATAATCTCCGTATATAATCACTTTTTCCTTATCTTTAAATGCCTTTTTAATACGCTTAATCGCAATGTTCAAATACTTTTCACTAATTCCTAAATTTTTTACTTCTATTTTTTCCGGATGGGTTGGTTTAAAAAACTCTTGTTTTTCTCTTTCTGTCTTGATACCTCTATTTTTAAGAAGAATGTCTATAATTTCTTCATATGTAATTTTTGGTTTGGATTTTGGAATTTTGTATAGCATCTCCCATCTTTTAGTTTTATAGTTTTTAAAGCTCATAATTGAAGTATAATTATCTTAAGATGAATGTCCAGACTCCCAGAAAAGTTTTAAATATTATAAGTAAATTTGAAGAAAAAGATTTTGAAATTTATATCGTGGGTGGAGCCGTCAGAGATGTCTTGATGAATAAGCCAACCTACGATTGGGATTTCACAACAAATGCAACTCCGGAGGATATTCTTAAAATCTTTCCCGACGCTTATTATGACAATGTCTTTGGAACCGTAGGAATTCCACCGGAAGCAGAAGGGGAAAGACCTTATGAAATAACAACTTTTAGAACCGAATATGGATATTCCGATACAAGAAGACCGGATAAAATTAAATGGGGAAAATCTTTAGAGGAAGATCTAAAAAGGCGTGATTTTACTATTAACGCAATGGCTTTTCAACGAATTAAGGGTAAGATATCTTCTTTTACCCTAATTGACCTTTATGATGGCCAAAAAGACCTTAAGGCTAAGTTTATCCGTGCTGTGGGTGATCCGAATGAACGCTTTTCCGAGGATGCGCTAAGAATGATGAGGGCAGTCAGAATTGCCGCAGAACTTGGATTTGCTATTGAAGAAAAGACTTTTGATGCCATATGTACAAATGCTCCCCTTATTAATAAAATCGCCAAAGAAAGAGTGAGAGATGAACTTTTTAAAATCCTTAAATCTCTCTATCCTTATGAGGGAATGGTTATTTTTAGAAACGTGGGGCTTTTAGAAGAAGTTTTACCCGAAATGGAAAAAACTTTTGGCGTCGAACAAAAATCTCCGGGGAGGCACCACATCTATGATGTTGGAACACACTGCCTTTATTCTCTTAAATTCTGTAAATCAGAAGATCCTATTACAAGACTTGCAACTTATATTCATGATATTGGTAAACCTTTAACTTATAAAAAAAATCCAGATGGATTAATTACCTTTTATAATCATGAAATCGTGAGCGCCAAGATAACAGAGAGAATTGCCAAAAGATTAAAACTTTCCAATAAAGACAAAGATAAACTTGTAAAACTTGTCCGCTGGCATCAGTTTAGCGTCGATGAAAATCAAACCGATTCTGCTGTAAGACGCTTTATACGAAATGTAGGTATTGAAAATATTCCTTATATGCTCGCTCTTCGTACGGGAGATCGATTGGGAGGAGGAGCAAGAGAAACATCATGGAGATTGGAGGATTTTAAAAATCGCTTAATTGAAGTACAAAAAGAACCTTTCACAGTTCATGATTTAAAAATTAACGGTAAAGATGTGATGAAAACATTAGATATCAAACCCGGACCCAAAGTGGGAGAAATATTAAATAAATTGTTCGATGAAGTGATTGAGAAAAGATTAGAGAATGATAAAAAGGTTTTACAAAAAAGATTAAAAGAAATAACCGCTAAATAAATTTTTCTATTCTTCTTAACTTTTATACTTGCTTGTTTTTATAGACTTGATTTTCTTTTCTATTTCATCCCAAGCAACAAGTAAGGGAACTGCCACAAAAGGTGAAGAATATGTTCCCGATACTGTTCCTACAAAAAGTGCTACTGCAAACCATTTTACAGTTGTACCCCCCAAAAGAATTAGAGCAGTCAACATAAAAATAATTGTAAATGAGTTATTCAAAGATCTGACCATTGTTTGGGTTAATGCTTTATTGGCCAAATCCTTAAGATTACCTCCGACTTTTCGCTGGGTCTCTCGTACGCGGTCGTAAACCACAATTGTGTCGTGAACGGAAAATGAAAGGATGGTAAGCATTGCCGTAACGAAAAGAAAATCTATTTCCGCCTTCCAAAAATGCCCGAGTAAAGCAAAACTTCCGATTAAAACCAAACTGTCATGAAACATAGCCAAAATTGCACTAGTACCAAATTTAATACTTTTGAATTGGTAAGCTACCCACAAAAGAATCATCCCCGCTGATATGACAATTGCACAAATAGTTTTTTTAATAAGTTCAGGGCCTATTGCAGGTCCTACATTCTCGAATCTTAAAAGAGTAATATCCGTCTTTATTTTTTCTTTTAACTTATTGGAAATATTTTCTTCATCGTCTTGTGAGATATAAGGCAATTTAAAAAGATAGGTATTTTCTCCGGTTGACTGAACACTTGTTACACTGATTCCTAAATTCTCGATTTCTTTGGTCGCATCTTCTGTTGATATACTTTGACTGAATTCATATTCCAAATTTGATCCTCCCGTAAAATCCACACCCAATCTCAATCCCCACTTCACCAAACTAAATATTCCTATCCCAATAACTACTAAGGATATTGCTAAATAAACTAATCTGTAGCGCATCCAGTTCATGTTTTTTTCTCCTTTACAAAAACTCTTAACAAGTTCCTTGAAACTACAATTCCTGTAAATAAGCTAATTCCGATTCCAAGAGCCAAAGTTATTGCAAAACCTCTTACAGGACCCGAGGTATGCAGGAACGACCAGTCCAAGGGATTAGCCAAAATAAAAGCCGTAACCAAAGTAGCAATATTTGCATCCCTTATGGAATCCCATGCTCTTCCGAAAGAAACTTCCAAAGCATCATAAATTGGCCTTCTTTTTCTTTCCTCCTTAAATCTTTCAAAAATTAAAATATTTGAATCAACAGCCATCCCGACAGAAAGTAAAAAACCCGCAATTCCGGGAAGGGTAAGAACAACTGGAATCAGTTTATAAAGAGCTAATGTCAAAACACCAAAAATTATAAGGGCCACATCGGCGACCAATCCCAATTTTCCGTAGGAAAGCACCATAAAAAGAAGTACCATTATTAAACCTACTATACCTGCTTTTACGCTTGCTTTTATTGATTCGGCACCCAGGGTTGCTCCAACAGTTCTTTGTTCAACCAATTTAACCGGAACGGGCAAGGCTCCTGCATTAAGTTGAATTGCTAAATTTTTCGCTTCATCCAAAGTAAAAGTTCCGGTAATTTGTGCATTACCACCACTTATTTTTTCCTGAACTACGGGAGATGAAACCAATTGTCCATCTAAAAGAATTGGGAGAGGCTCCCCGACATTCTTACCTGTCAAATCTTCAAACTTATTGGCTCCTTCACTTGTAAATTCCAAGGATACAGCAGGTTTTCCCGTTGTCTGGTCAAACACCACCATCGCACTCTTTAAATCTGCTCCTGTAAGGTTGGTTGTTTTTAAAGTCTGTTTATCGCCTTCTCCTTCAACCTCTGCAAAAGTCAAAAATGCAACTCTTCCTATTAGATTTATTGCATCTTTTGTGTTGTTTACTCCTGGTAATTCGACATTTATTCTCTCCTTCCCTTCAAAAGTAGATACTTGAATATTCGGCTCCGAAACACCAAAAAGATTTACCCTTCGCTCAATTACATTTCTTACTCCCGTTATTGCTGTTTCTCTTCTGTCGGCCGGAATACTGCTTAAATCTGCTTCAAAAACCAAGTGGCTTCCTCCAGCCAAATCAAGACCCAAAACCAGATCAAATTTTTTATTGATGCTCACTTTTCCAAAATTGATATTTAAATCCGGTCTTGTGAATGTTTTTTCCAGCTTTACTCCCATCAGGTTTATTTTTAAGGGGATTTCCTTGGGTAAACTAATAAAGATAGCAACCAGGGTAAGAAGTAAAATGGCAATCAATTTTTTGGCAGCGTTTGACATAATATTAATCAATCAAATCTTCTTCATCTCCAATAATCATAACTCGGCTGCCAAAAAGAATTCCCTGAAGAAACGGGTCTCTTCTTTTTTTCCTAAACTCAAATTCTTCCTTGCTCATCACAGTATAATTTATCTCTTTACCTCTTTTGGATTCCTCCATTCGAACCAATGATGCTAATTCCGGCAAAACGACATCTCCTACTACCAATATATCAACCATATCCTCTTTCTTTCTATCTATTCGTCTAGCAAACCCTCCCGAAAACATTACGAAAGAAATACTTCCGATCTTTTTTCTATTTGCAATTATCTGCGAACCCAAACCTGTAGATTTGGCAACCATGGAAAGAATATCGCCGAAAAATTCATAATCTGGTCTTGGCCAGTAATAAATTCTATTTCCCCTGGGTTCTTTTTTAAGAATTCCAGCATTCTCCAACCTTTCTAATCCCAATCTAACCGCATTGATTTCTTCTTTCAACTCTCTAACAACACCTCTTACATGATACATTTCTTTTACATTGGAAAAGAATAATTCAAGTAGTTTTACTCTAACTTTTGAAGTGATAATGTCAGCAAGTTCAGCCATTTTTTGAAGGGCAGTTCCCTTCAATCATAAACTAAAGAAGGGTAAAATCAATAATCTATAGTATTCCCGGACGGAACGACTTCTACCCAGGTGTTTCCTCTCATAAAACTAATTTCTTTTCCGGAATTATCTTTAAAGACTATCATATCATTTATTGCAGTTTTTTCCCAACTACCTTCTATGGCTACTCCGTTTTGAAATACGAGTGCTTTTCCAGTACCAATAACCGTATAAAGCATATGTAGATTTTTGTCAACTGGACCTTTCTCTTTGCTAAAAAGAATTATGACATTTTTTGCCGAAAGCTGTGTTTTTGTCTCTAAGTCGATATAGGCTTTCCCCCCGTTTTCTCTTAAGTAGCTATTTGTCTTGGAATCGTATTTCCAGATAACATTATAGTCTGGTTTATTACTCCAAAATTCAAAAGAAATTTGCGTTGCTGAAGGATTTGACGAAGGTTTTTCGTCAGAAAACTTCCAAGGAGTAAAATTCTTATTCCATAAATTTCCCTTGGAATCTTTTGCTCCCAACCCTCTTTTTGCTGCTTCTTCATATGCTGCATCAAGCGATGCCATCATGGTATGTTCTGTGGCAACTGTATGATCCAACCTATCATAATTTCGCCAAAAGACAGGAAAAGCTGAATCATATGTAGTATCAAAATCGTTACCTTTAGGTGCTCTCCAACCAATTGTTTCCAAAAGTTCCAAAGCTCTGGCATCTTTTACCGTTTCACCAGTTCCGCCATAATCATTTGCTCCTCCGACATGCATAAATATCGGTTTATCACCATAACCTGCTGCAAGGTTTATAAAATAAATCCTGGCGCTTCTAACCGGAGCTATCTTCACATCCTCTGCTGCAGCTCCGCAATAGAAAATTGACAGGAATCTGGTAATTCCTCCTTCCGAAACAGCCTCATAAACTACATCTGCTTTGGAAAGACCGGATGGGGGTCGTGAATCCGCATGATTTTCTATCATTGCGGCTACCGGTCTTCTTTCGCTCCAGATAGATTTTTCAGCCTTGGTAAACATTCCTCCGTTTATAGGACACTCTTCGGTTTTAGGCATATCCAAATTAATTTTAGATCTCGTATCTTTTAGGCCATTTCCACCTATATCCAAAGACGGTCCTCCTTTTAAATAAGAGAATATTGCCAAAGACGCTCCTGCCGAAAGAAGATAAAGCCCCAAGAAGCTTACCAGAACCATAAATATTTTTGAACTAAAAAAAGATTTTTTCATATATTAAATTTTACTCTTTCTGTGCTTTAACTAATGCTTTTTGCTCTTCAAGAGACAACTCGTATTCGCTTTTACCCCTTTTTATGGATTTAACATAAAGACGAGTTCTTTCTCTGGTATGTAATCCCGTAATTACAACACCTGTATTATTACCATTCAAAAGTGCAATAGAAAAACTATGATCGCCTCCGGTTTCTTCAAATGGATTAAATCTTACCAAACCCATTTTCTGAACATGTGCCAGGTTGTCACTTACTATATTAACGATTCTTTTATCCAATTCGCTAATTTCTTTTTTATTTTCCTTCTCCAACCCGACAATTTTCTCTATTGCTCCTATAAAGCTTTTTTCTTGGGTATTTTTAACTAATTTATTTAATTTTAAAAAAAACCAGCCAAAAACTAGCGATAAAATCGTTAACCAAACCCCTAATATTATAAAAAGTGCAAGATTTTGGAACATAAACAAAAAAACTTCTGCCATAAAGCAGAATCGTCGAGTAACAAATTAACTCAACTATTGTTACATCTAGGCAAATTCATGTCAAGAGAAAAATTACAGTTCAATTTAATATTCGCAATTTTGAAAAAATCTGCTATAAAGAAAGTTATCAATGAGTAAACGAACCAAAAAAGAAAAGCTGGGTGCCCGACATCCTTTCCTGATAAGCTGGGAAAAATCCCAAAGCGCGTCTTCCAGAGACCTTGTCAAGGGGCAAATGAAAATTGAGGCTAAAACAAATATAAAGAAGGGTGATGATAATAAAAATGCCAATATTCAGGACAAAGAGCTCACTTTGAATCAAATCAAGCGTGACATGGTAAGAAGCTTTACACTCGCCAGCCTCATTTTAGGTTTGGAAATGGTGTTATACTTTGTTTGGCATTAAAGCATAAATTAAAAAAAGCTTTTTTGCCTAGAACATAAGTTCTATCTTTAATCAGGTCTAACTGCCCTGATTGAGAGGGGGTGAAAACACGATGATGTATTGCGTAAAGTGCCGAGCAAAAAGAGAAGGAAAGAACGCTCAAGGTGTGACTATGAAGAATGGAAAGAAAGCCACAAAAGCTGTTTGTGAAGTTTGCGGCACAACAATGTTCAAAATTGGAGGTTAATCTCAGATTTTGAACACTTAATGCAAAAAAGGCCCTCGCTTAAATGCGATGACTTTTTTGCGTACAAGAATGTCTAATAACTTCGAAGACGTCTTCAAATTATTCAAAAAGCACTACAAATTAATTCCACTTGAGAGATTCGGAAATAATTCTTATAGAATTCTCGTCTCAACAATCTTGTCATCCAGAACTAAAGATGAAATAACTTATCTTGCATCAAGAAAATTGTTTGAAAAAGCTCCAAATATAAAAATATTAAATGAATTAGATATCAAAAAAATAAAGAAACTGATTTATCCTGTTGGTTTTTATAATACCAAAGCCAAACATCTAAAAAACTTAGCGGAAATTATAGAAAAAGAATATAAAGGTAAAATCCCCACTACCAGAGACGAATTATTGAATCTTCCTGGAGTCGGTAGAAAAACAGCCAATCTTGTTCTTAATAGAGCATTTGGAAAACAAGCCATATCCGTTGATACCCACGTTCATACTATTTCAAACTTACTGGGCTGGGTTAATACCAAAACTCCGGAAGAAACTGAAAAAGAACTAATAAAAATTCTGCCCAAAAAATATTGGAAAGAAATTAATATGCTATTTGTATCTATTGGTAGGCAATTTAGAAGTAAAAAAAGTTTAGTTAAATTTTTAAGAAAAAATAACCTTATTTAGCTTTCTATAATTATGGTTACGGGTCCGTCTAACTCTGCATTAATCTTCATATAATCTCCAAAACTCCCTGTTTCGACATTAAGATCATTTCCTTTAAGTTTTTCCACAAAATACTCATAAATTTCTTTGGCTTTTTCAGGTAAACCTGCATTGATAAATGATGGACGATTACCATGGGATGTATCAGCATATAATGTGAATTGAGAAACCACCAATAATTCTCCTCCAACTTGTTTGAGTGATAGATTCATTTTATCCTGCTCATCTGACATAATTCTTAATTTGGAAACTTTTTCTGCCAAGACTTTGACATCTTCCAATTTATCTTCTTTGCCGATTCCCACTAAAATAAAAAATCCTTTATTAATACTTCCGACAATTCTTTTGTCAGTTACTCTTTCAACCGAGGCTTTTTTTACTCTTTGAATTACCAATCGCATGAATATATTTTACTAAATTTTACCCAATAAGTACTCTTTCTGGTTATTTTCCCCATTAAAAAATCCCGAACATGTCGGGATTTTTAAACTCTGGAGAGTAGTAAGCCAGGTTCTGTTTCTAAGCAATTATCTATCTATGCCCTAAACCTTTGAGCTCGGGAAGGCTACCTAATAACGCTCATTTCGTAGGTTGCAGCGGGGAGGATTGCCCGTTTCACCCTAAATCAAGTATTTAGCTTGAATTAGACTCGTCTCTGTTGCTCTAAACTAGCGCTTACGCGTCCTAGCTTACGCTAGGCACCCTGCCTTCTGCTGCCTGGACTTTCCTCCGAGTACCTTTCAGTACCCGGCAATTGCTCTTTCTCCAGAGTAAAGATATTATAGCACAAAAATAAAACAATACAAACTATAGGATTTATAATTAATCTTAATTATTTAGAAGAAAGGTATTCTTTGACGATAACCTGAAGAGAAATGAAAACCGGGACGGAGATAAGAACACCTATGATCCCTGCAATTTTTAATCCTATTGCTAGACAAAGAAGCGTTACTATCGGACTTACTCCTACGGATTTTTCCATAATTTTAGGAACAAGTACGTAATTTTCCGTCTGATGAATAAGAAAAATCAGTGCTATGGCTGCAATTGCGGTAAGAGGTGAAATACTAAGTCCGATAATTACGGCAGGAATTGCAGAAATAATAGGTCCTATTGTCGGTACTATTTCAAGAAAACCTGCTAAAATTGCCAAAGGTAGGGCAAAGGGAATTCCAAGAATAGTTAAGCCTATAAAACTCACCAGTCCTATAATTAGCATTAATATCATTTCTCCTCTAGCCCAACCTCCCAACCTCACTTCCAAAGTGTCCAAAATCTTTCCGATAAATTTTTTTCTGCTTTCTCCAAAAATAGCGGAAAGCTGGTCACCAATTTTGTCTCTCGCTAGAAGAAGATAAAAAGTGAAAAACATAACCATTACCAAATTCAAAACATTAGAAAAAACGCTAATACCGAATTTTATTGCATAACCTGGCAATGTTCCAACTAGAGATAATATTTGGCCACTTATTTGCTGACCTATAAAAGTATACTTTCCTATATTTTCAAGATATAAAGGAAGACCTTCGGTAAAATTGGTTGTCTGTTCAACTAAAGGAGGCACTAATATAGCAATAGAAAAACCTAAAAGAATAAAAATTACCAAATAAAGAAGTGCTATAGATAAAGGTCTAGGTATTTTAAAACGGGAAAGCTTTGTAACAATCGGGTTTAATATCGTCATTATCAAAAGAGAAACGAAAAAAATTAAAATTACGTCTCTTATCTGAAAGAGAACCCAAAGGAATACAAGAAAAAATACGGTAAAAATAATAGTTTTATGAGATATTTCGATTTTCTTAATCATGTTCGCTTAGTGATAATTTAACATTTTTGAACCGATTTTTCCATATTTTCGGTGTTGGAATAAAAATTAACTACTTGCACTAGTATAAAACTTTAAAGCGTAATTCCAAAACTTAAGTGATAAAAATAGTAAAACTACCCCCAAGGCAAAAGATCCAAACACCACTGGTGGATTAACCAATCCCATTAATGCTTTTGCCGGAAGAGAAATCATTATTCCGATAGGAATTAAAAAGGTTAGTATTCCTCTTAGGGGTTCTTTATAAATGTCTATCGGGAATCTTCCCAGATTAAGAATATCTCTAAAAATCATTATCGAGTGATCAATTTCTAAAGTAACTATCCCAAAAGAAAGAACGGCTATATGAAAGCTGGTGGCAATGATTAACGAATTAACGACAAGAAGAATATATAAAATCTCCTGATAGATATTTGCATTAAGCATTTTCCCTACATAAATTAATGCGAAAATTAAAGGAGGAATCGTTACCAAATCAATTACATCCGCTCCTCCCATTAATACTCTAAAAAGCGAACTAATAGGCTTAACCAGAATAAGATCAAAATCCCCAGTCACTAAAAGGGATCTGAATCTATAGACTTCTCTAAACAAAAATTGGCTAATAACATCAACCAAATTAAACGTTAGAAAGAAAAATATAGTTTGGTTAATACTAAACCCTGCCAAGGAATTGGCACCTTTAACCAAAAAATAAATAAATCCCAAAAAAAAGATAAATCTTGTAATTTTTCCGAATAAAAACATGGCAAATAAGAGCTTTTGTGTAATATATACCATAAAAGAATTCCTACTCATCAGAAGCCAAATTTTTAAATAATATAATATTCTTTTCATCTAAATTTTACCTTCCTTGCGACTGATAAACTTTTAATCCTTTTTTCCAGAGAGAATTCATTCCAATCCATAGTATTATGGCCCAAACAAAAGATATTACTACTCCTTTCAAAAGTTCAAATCCCGCGATTTTTCCCAGGTAAACT
>DATEXQ010000015.1:0-10820 GCA_035256745.1 Patescibacteria group bacterium | reverse complement strand
AGCCAAAGGTTAAGAAAATAAAAGGTAAAAAGACCGTTGTCCAGGAAAAATATCGAATTAATAAATCATTAAGCCTTACCAGAATCAAACCCTGTCTTGCAAAAGAAACAACGATTAACCCAGCTAAAGTAAAAAACACTACTTGAGCAATAGAATAAACAGTTCCCGGTTTTAATCGTATTCTAAAAGCTTTTTTGGATTTTAATCTTTTATGTTTTTTGCTCATGTTTTATGGTCATTTTATTATACCCAAAATACCTTAATTTACATACTATTATCGCATCTTGGAAAAACATATTAGAAGAAGGTTTTTCTCAAATCTCTACTATGATGGGTAAAACCATGGGTCTTCTTCCGGTTTCGGAATAGAAATATCTCTCCAAAAAATCAACCGTAACTTCTCTGGCTACATGGATATCTAGAAACTTTCGTTTTTCAATCTGCTTTCTTAATCTTTTTCCTGATTCCTGAAGAAAATTCTTTGTTTTAGCCTCAAATACAAATCCTCTACTAATAACTTCGGGGTCGCTTACCAGCTGTTGTTTGGATTTATCGATTTGTATTAGAACAATCGCAATTCCCTCCTTTGCCAATAATCTCCTGTCTCTTAAGACAATATTTCCCACATCTCCAATCCCTAGACCATCCACCAAAACTTCCTCAACCTCAATTTTATTTCCCTTTCTTGCTTTTCCGCCTGCAAACTCAACCACTTCTCCAGGTCTTAATTCTAATACCTGTTCGGGTTCGTTGCCCATGTTTTGGGCTAAACTACTATATGCCCTCATATGCCTGACTGTTCCTCCTATGGGAATAAAATAGGCAGGAGACAAAAGTGCAAAAAGCATTTTAATATCCTCAATACTTCCGTGTCCTGATACGTGCAAGTCTTCCTGCATATCGTAATAGTGAACGTCTACATTTGCTTCAATTAATTTGTCTACCACAAAATCCACATTTGTCTTTGAACCAGGGGGTGCGGGGTCTGATGAAAAAACTACAATATCTCCTTCTTCCAGGGAAAGAAAATCATGCTCTTCCAATGCCAATCTATATAATGCACTACCCGGTTGACCATAACTTCCGGAAATTATGTAGACTATTTGGTCCTTGGGAAGTTTTGCCGCTTTTCTGGGATCTATTACTAAATCTTCTGGATAGTGTAAATAGCCAAGACTTTTGGCGATTTCAGCTTTGGAGTTGATTGACCTTCCAATAAAACTGACTTTTCTATTTGATCTTGCTGCTACATTAATGGTTTGTTGAATCCTGGAGATATTTGACGATATGGTAGTTATAAAAACCTGTCCCGAAACTCCAGCCACAATATCTTCTATCCTTCCTTCAATTTCATCCTCACTTTCGGTATATCCCGGAGTTGTTGCTCCCAAGCAATCCGATGCCAATGCCAAACATCCACCTGCCGCAAGCATTGCGGCTTTGTTGATATCAAAAGGTCTTTGATCAACAGGCGTCCAGTCAAATTTGTAATCAGCAACGTGGAAGATTCTTCCGTCAGGCGTATCTATCGCAAAACCGACTCCATCAGGAACGGAGTGCGAAACCCTAAAAGGAGTTACTTTAAAATTCCCAAGAGACAATACGTCTTTCTCCGGATCAAAAACTCTCAAATCTGCTCCCTTAATTTCATAATCATCAAGCTTTTCCCTGATAAATCCTGAAACTAATTTTGTTGAATATACGGGAGCTTTTACATCCCGGAGTAAAAACGGTAGTGCTCCAAGATGATCTTCGTGTCCATGGGAAATCAAAATTCCTCTTAGTTTGTTTCTATTTTTCCTGATATAACTAAAGTCTGGAATTACCAAATCAACCCCCAACATTTCCGGTTCGGGAAAACCAACGCCGCAATCAACAACTATCATGTCATTTTCATATTCGTAGACGTAAAGATTTTCAGTAACTCCGATTGTTCCCGAAAGGGCGATAAACTTTAACATAAGTAAATTTACAAAAGCTTTATTTGTTCAACTTCCTCTCTTTTTATATTACCAGTTTCTTGGTGTTTAGTCTTTTCCAAAATTCCAGGTAACATCAGAAAATCTTCTTTTAATTTTTCTTTAACGTCTAAGCTTCTTAATCCAGCTGCTGGGTGATACATGGGTATAACAGTAATACTTTTTGCTTTCCATAAAAGTTCTTTGGGTTTTCCATGAACGCTACTTATAAATACGCCCGGAAAAAACTTCGCCATGGAAAAGCGGCCTAAAGTAACAATTACTTTTGGAGAAATAATATCTATCTCTCTGTCTAAATATTCTTCGAAAGCCTTTAACTCTTCCGGTAGGGGGTCGCGATTGTTTGGAGGTCGGGTTTTCACCATATTAGTTATATAAACATCCTCCCTGGGTAGTTTAATTGAGAAAAGTAGTTGATTTAGCAACATACCAGCATTCCCCACAAAAGGTTTTCTTTGCACAGATTCATGATATCCTCCAGCTTCGCCAATAAAAATTACCTCCGCATTCGGATTTCCTTCACCTGGTATTATATCTTTAGGTTTTGTAATAAGAGGTAAGCTTTTATCATCCTCCATAGCCTTATAAATTTTTTGTAGTTCTAAAGCCTTATTCATAAATGAAACCCTAATATTTTACCCCCGTTTCCTCCAACCACCGATAGACAGAAGATATTGAGGTCTCTAATTTATTAGCAATTTGCACACCGTTCAGGTCCTTTTTTTTGTGCAAATCTAAAAGAATGACCTTTAACGGTTTATTAAATTCCCTTTGAATCAGTCTTTTACCTCTCATTTTAACCAAAAGCTCTTTATAAACTTGCCTCGATTCTAAATACTTTAAATACTTTCTTTTAAGATAAAGGTCGTTAGCATTTAAATCTTCAAATAGCCATTTTGCAACCTCTAGAGCATTTAAAGAATAATATTCTAAATGATAGGTTTTAGATTTTATCCCTCTTGGAGTAATCTTGCATTTAACTCTAACTTTACCTAAAATATTTAACCTATCTTTGACCCTATTACTCAAGTCTGTCAAAAACTTCTTATTCCCACACACAAATCCTAAATCAACTTCATTTCTGCCAGATCTGTGGACAATCCATCCATCACCATCAAGATAGCCTCTAATAAAATGTCTAACAAAAATTTTAGGAATTTTCGGAAAAGTCAAACGAAAACTTTTTCTTGGCAACAACCCTTTGTTTTCTGCCCCTTTGATCAATCTTCGATTATTTACCCGTAAACGAACTGAAAATCTTCTAACACTAATGGGATATGAAGATCTTAAAACTTTATTAATCTTTTCTAAGATATCAATATCCCGCTTTTGTATATCCCATGCTAAAGAAGTTTTGTATAGATTTCCATCCGCAAAGGTAAAACCTAAAATATACGCCATTTGTCGGCTCCATCTACTAAAAAAATTTTCTTTTATGTGATATTTCAATCGACTTTTGGTAAATTTCATTTCTTAAAAATCAATAAAATAGTAGTAGCTATATAATCAAAAAATTTTCTTTTATCCATATCTTAAGATTTTACCTTATAAGAGAGGACTATTAAATATAAAAAAAGTCTGGTTTACTTACTGAGGTAAAAATTCTTTTACGTTTTCAGGGGTAATCTTAAAAGTCTGTCCTTTCCCTTCAACAATCATTTTGGCAACTTTCCTTGTTATACCGTCTATTGTTCTTTCCAATGTTCTTATTCCTGCATCAAATCCCAATGGTCTTACGATATTCGGCCAAACATCATCAGAAATCATCAAACTTCCTTCCGGAATTCCCGCTATTTGAATTTTTCTAGGTAATATATATTTCTGACCGATTGTAATTTTTTCCTGATCTGAATAAGAAGGCATAGCAATAGGCTCTATTCTATCCATAACAGCTGTTGATATGGTTTGAGTATTATTGGCTGTTGAGATAAAAAGAACTTCTGACAAATCCACGGGATAATCTACATAATGATCGACAAACTCATGGTTTTGTTCGGGGTCCAAAAGTTCCACTAAAACACCCATAACAGAAGCGCGACCGATATCTGTTACTCTATCTATTTCATCTAATAATATAACAGGGTTTTTACTCTGGGCGGCAATTAAAGATTTAATTATCTTGCCAGGTTCTGCTTCGGCGTGCATTCTTGATTGTCCTCTCAAATCCAAGGCATCTCCCATCCCACCAAAGGGAATTCTGGCAAACTTTCTACCCAATGCCTCTGCAATTGATGATGCTATGGTTGTTTTTCCGGTTCCAACTAAACCAACAAAGCAAAGGATCGGAGCTCGGGTTATTTCTTTCCCTTCCCCTTTTTCCTGCTTTAACTTCATAACGGAAATATATTCCAACACTCTTTCCTTTATTTCCCCCAAACCATAATGATTTTTATCCAGAATCGTTTTTGCTCTTGTCAAGTCCAAATAATCTTGTGTTCTTTTCTCCCAAGGAAGAAGGGTTACCCAATTTACATAACGGCTTATTCTGTCAAACTCCGGTAAAAAAGTAGGGGATTCTCTTAACTTTGACAACTGATCAATTCTAATAAGAATTGCTTCTGCAAGTTTTTCAGGCAGGGGAGTCTTTTTGACCTTCTCTGTTAACAGATTTATTTCGTTGACGGCAGGTTCCATATCTTTAAAGAAATATAAATTACTCTCCTTCAATTTACAATTAAATAAGATACTATTCAAGAATTCTCTTCACAACAGGTATATTAATATCTGGTAGAAAATGTTATCTATCGAATTTTTTACGAGGTTCATCGAGAAATCTGCTTGTAGGAAAATGTGGTCCAGATGATCTTCCTCTTTTTTGGAATCTTCCCCTTCTTTGGAATCTTCCCCTGTCCTGTCTTCCTGCATCTTTCGGAGGTCTTGGTTTTTCTTTATCTTTATCAAGAATCATTGAAAGATTGATCCTGCCGAGATCATCTATCTCCTTAACCCTAACTTTAACTGATTCTCCCATGCTTACAACATCGCTTGGATTTTTAACATAAGCTTCGCTCATATCTGAAACGTGGACCATTCCTTCTTTGCCTGGAACAATTTCTATAAAAGCCCCAAAAGATTCTATTCTTTTAACAACTCCGTCGTATATTTGACCGGGTTCAATTTCTTTTGTTAAAGCTTCAACCCTTTCAAAGGCATTTTTAACTTCTTCGTCTGTTACTCCTGAAATATTTATGGTTCCATCATCCTCAATATCTATTTGAGCCCCTGTTTCACTTATCATCTTTTTAATAGTTCTTCCTCCAGGGCCTATCACTTCGCCTATTTTTTCTTGAGGAATTTTTATTACCTTTATCTTCGGGGCATAGATAGAAAGCTTTTCTCTGGGGGTGGATATTGTTGCCAATATGGTGTCTAGTATAAAAACTCTGCCTTTTTTAGCCTGTTCAAGAGCTTTCTTCAAAATATCAGTTGTTAAATTTAAGGTTTTTACATCTAGTTGAAGTGCTGTAATTCCTTTTTTGCTTCCTGCTACTTTGAAATCCATATCTCCGTTAAAATCTTCTATTCCTGCAATATCCGATAATATCGTTGCCTTTTTATCCTCTATAATCAAACCCATTGCAATTCCTGCTATTGGAGTCTTTAAGGGAACACCTGCATCCATCAGGGAAAGTGTCGAACCGCAAACTGAAGCCATGGAGGTTGATCCGTTTGAACTTGTTACTTCTGAAACTACTCTAATGGTATATGGAAACACATCATCATCAGGGATCGCTGGCTCAAGTGCTCTTTCGGCCAATGCACCGTGGCCAATCTCTCGTCTTGATGGGTATCCCACTCTACCTGTTTCACCTGTGGAATAAGGTGGCATAGAATAATGATGAATATAGCGTTTTGATTCCTCGCCTTCAGCCGATTCAATTAGCTGTTCCAAAGAATGTGCTCCAAGGGTCGTTACCGTTAAAACTTGGGTTACTCCCCTTTGAAAAATCGCACTTCCGTGAGTTCTAGGAAGAACGGAAACTTCCATAGAGAGTTTTCGTATCTCATCTAACTTTCTTCCGTCGGGGCGTTTACCAGATAAAATAATCGAGCGTATTTCGTTTTTAAATATTTTATCCATAATTCCCGATATATAAGAGGGATCTTCGTCTTTGAATTGGGATATAACGGAATATTTTAAATCATCGAACTCTGAAAGACCTTCAGTGCTTTTTGCGGTCTTTTCTATCAACTCGGATACTTTATTCTGAGCAATTTCTTTAACTTTCTTTTCCAAATCCAGGTTCTTTTCCTCTTTAACCAGAACTTCCTTTTCTCTTCCTGCTTCTTTAGTAAGGTCGTTAATTAAACCCATTACTTTTCCGGATTCTTTTAGGGCGTATTCTATTGCTTTTACAACTTCCTCTTCGGTTATTTCTTTTGCTCCTGCCTCTACCATTAAAACAGCGTCTTTGGTCGAAGAAACCACCAGATCTAAATCTGAAGAAGTAATCTCCGAACCTAATGGATTAGTAATATATGAACCGTCTTTTATTCCCACCCTAAGGGTAACCACGGGTCCCTGCCAGGGTATTGAGGAAATTGAAATTGCCGCACTAGTTGCAATGGCAGATAAAACAGTTGGATCATTTTCAACATCAACAGAAAGAACAGTTATGACAACCTGAACTTCTTTTTCATAATCCTGGGGAAAAAGAGGACGTATGGATCTGTCAATTAACCTTGCTGTTAATACTTCTTCATCCGAAGGTCTGCCTTCACGCTTGACCCAACGGCTCCCTTTTATTCTACCGCCTGCATAAAGCCTTTCTTGGTATTCAACCATTAAAGGGAAATAACCCAAATCTTCTTTTAAAGGCGAAGAAACTACTGTCGCCAAAACAACAGTATCACCATATTGGGCTAAAACAGCACCTGATGCTTGCGGTGCCAAAATTCCTGTTTGTAGAGTTAATTTTCTTCCCCCTAACTCAATAGTTTTTTCTATTTTTTTCATTATTTATTTTTACTTTTCTAATTTTAATTCTTTAATGAGGTCTTTGTAGCGCTCTTCGTCGCGTTTTCGAAGGTATGTCAATAATCTTCTTCTTTTTGCAACCATACTAAGTAAACCTCTTCTTGAATGAATATCTTTTTTGTGTTCTTTAAGATGTTCTACTAACTTTTCAATTTGAGCCGAAAGTAGAGCTATCTGAACTTCTGGAGAACCAGTATCGCCCTTATCTCGAGCAAACTTCTTAATTATGTTTTCTTTATCGTCTCTCGTTAATGCCATTTTAATCGTGTATTGCTAAGTAACCCCTTAAGTTTATCGAGGGAAAACCTGGCCTTACATCAGAAAAGTATCTTACCATACCCCTTGCATTATTACAATGCTTCTTTAGCTTACAGAAGTACCTTTATAAATCTTTGGGGCAAGCCAATCTTTTGGAGGTTCTTTAGTTTCTCCTCCTTCCTGAGTAGGTGGTAGTTCTCCAGGAATTGCCCCAGTTGGGAAATCTTGTCTTTTTACCCCTTGGCTATGACGTTTTCCCCCCAATCTCATTAAATCAGATGCCATCTGGAAAGTATCGGCAGAAACAAAGCTGGAAGAAAAGTTATTGCTTCCTGTTTCAATGCCCAAAAGCAGATTTGTAGCAATATCTGGGTCAATTTCAAACGATGACTCTTTAGTCAGAAAATATACAAGCTCTGCAACTGAAGCTGCCGGTCTAGCAAAAGACAAAATTTCCATACCTGCAGGGGCAATTAAAGCTTTTATTCCCAAATGAACTAATTTTGCTCCGATTAATTCTTTCGAAGAAAGGGAAGGAAAATGAGTTTCATTTATACCCCCAATCAAAATTATCGTGTCAGCTGAAACTCCACTGAAAGAAAGTGCTACCTGCTCTTTTGTAGGAGGATTATTTCCCGGTTTGGGGATTACGCTTAATTTAAACTCTCCGTTTTCTATGTCATAGCTTACCCTTTCGATTCCTGTTGCCTTATAATCCGAAAATTTAATTACCAGGTTTTTATTTCCCAATTCTGTTGTAATTTTATTGACTCCAACCAGTCTATTGAATTCAACCAACATTTGGCTGGGACAAGAAATTGTGACATTTTTCTTGTTTCTTAAAGCAAGATAAAGGGAAAGTCCGGCTGCGACCTGATCAAAATAAGGTCTGGTAGGCAAAAGGATAAGTATTGAATTGGCGGATTCTATGATTGATGCGAAGGAATTATCCATATAAATTTATTTTTATTTTCTGAGGGATAGTAGCATATCGCCAACCTTAAAATCAAGCTGGGGCTCAATTATTGCTCCGAATTCTTCCTGAGATTTAGCCGAGGTTACCTCCTGCTTTTGCTTTTTCATAGAAACTATTTTTACCTGTCCTATATTTTTAGTTTCGCTTTTTAAAATTAACTTATCCGTTTTATTGATAACACCTTCAAGAATCTTGCAACCCGCAACTTTCTTGTTATTAAAGGGAAAAATGGCTATTATTTGAGCTTTCCCGCTTACTTCTTCGTCTTGCCCTTTGATTATTTCATCGAGGCGTTCCAAAAGCTTGTAAATTATATCGAAGGTTTCTACTTTTATATCTTCCGTATCAGCCAATTTCATTACATTGGATCTTGTTTTTATATTAAATGCCAAAATTTCTGCCTTTGAGCTTTTTGCCATCAATACGTCGGATTCTCCAATCTCACCCACACCGCTTTCGATAACAACAACTTTTGATGGCAAACTGGCAATTAATGCTTCCAAACTTCCAGCGGTATCTGCTTTTAAAAGAATGCGTATTTCTCCTTCAACGCTCTCCTTTACTTCTTTTTTAGTAGTCTTTTGGCTTTTTGTAACATCTAGCGATTCCTTTGTTTTTATTTTTGTCCCAATCACCGGTAGAACAGAAAATCCCAATATTTGAGCTGCATCCCCAGGTCCTACGTTTTTAATCGATCTCCCTTCAAAACCGATTAATCCCTTTACTTTTCCCACCAATTGCTCGTTAAACAAACTATCTCCTACTTTTAAACTTCCGTTTCTTATAACTACAGATGCAAGAGGTCCTCCTTTTCCTGTTGAAGTTTCAATCACCACAGCCTCAAGAGGTGCATTTTCGTCACCTTTAAAGTCATTTACTTCGGAAACCAGTGTTATGGTTTCCAATAAATCTTTTATACCTTCTCCTGTTTTTCCGGATACACTAACATACGGCGTATCTCCTCCTTTTCCTTCGAAAACAACTCCCAATTTTTCAAGTTGCGATGTAGCTTTATCCGGTGAGGCAGAAGGTAAGTCTGTTTTTGTAAAAGCAACTATAAAAGGAATTTTAGCTTTCTTTATATAATCCAAGGCTTCAGTTGTTTGAGGTTTTACTCCGTCATCTGCAGCAACAACCAAAATTGCAATATCGGCAACATCTGCTCCTCTTGAACGCATTTTGGAAAATGCAGCATGTCCGGGTGTATCAATAAAAGTAATTTTTTTTTCGTCTTTGGTTGTTACTTGAGAAGCTCCAATTTTTTGGGTTATTCCTCCTGCTTCCTTATTTTGAATGTGAGTATTTCGAATCTTGTCAAGAAGAGTGGTTTTTCCATGATCGACATGGCCTAGTACAACCACAATCGGGGGTCTTGCTGAAAGATTTTCGTTTCTGTCCATATATTTTTTCCTTTCCTAAAAGACTTCTCATTTAAGATTGGGTATCGTTATCAACTACCTTTTCTGTATTTTCCTTACTTTCTTTTTCTTCTCCTTTTTTAGTTTTATCTTCTTCAATAGGTTTTTCAACATTTTTCTTTTTTCCCGCAACTTTCTTTGATTTAGGTTTTTCTTCTTTGATCTTTTTTTCTTTTGATTTTTTAGTCTTTGGTTTTTCTTCAACCTCGCTTAATTCACCCGTAGATTCTACTTCTATTCTCCAGCCTGTTAGTTTTGCAGAAAGCCTTGCATTTTGACCATCACGGCCTATTGCCAATGAAAGCTGATCTTCCGGAGCTTTAATATGGGCTGTTTTTGTTTCTTCGTCTAAAGTCACACTCAAGTTTTCTGCAGGGGATAAAGAAGACTCTATAAGCTCTGCAAGGTTTTCGCTCCAAGGAATAATATCGACCCTTTCTCCTCCCAACTCATTTGTAACTGCCTGCACTCTTATACCCTTTTGTCCTACGCAAGAACCGACCGGATCAACCCCTTGCTGATTCGAAAAAACAGTCATCTTTGTTCTCACTCCAGGCTCTCTGGCTATACTTCTAATCTCAACACTACCGGAGCCTATTTCAGGTACTTCTCTGGCAAAAAGCCTTTTAACAAATTCCGCATCAGCCCTTGATAAAATTACTTCTTTTCCTCTTGCACCTTCTCTAATTTGTTTTATAAGAAATGTAAGTCTTTGATTTGGAGTAAGTCTTTCATTGGGAGACCTTTCCTCAACCGGCATAATAGCTTCAGTTCTTCCTAAATCTATCCTGACATTGGATCCGTCAAAACGTAAAATTATTCCTGAAACCAAAGAACCTACTCTTTGGCTAAATTCATCCATTACTGTTGATTTTTCCGCTTCTCTAATTTTTTGGTGAATTACTTGCTTTGCAGTTTGGGCCGCAATTCGGCCAAATCCAGGAGGGGTAACATCTTTTCTTTCTTCGGGTTTATCCAGTGGCCAAGCAAAAACTTTAGCCTCTCCATTTACGGAATCCATTTCGACATCAAAATCCATGGTATCAACTTCTTCTCCTTGATCTCTTGCATCTCTTTTATAGGCAGCAATTATTGCCTGTTTTATCGTGTCAATAATAACATCAGGGTTTAAACCCCTTTCTGTTGCAATTGCTTTCAGAGCTTGTGCAAATTCAGTTCTTGGTGTTTGCATATATATTTTTTAAAAAAAA
>DATEXQ010000014.1:0-2344 GCA_035256745.1 Patescibacteria group bacterium | reverse complement strand
GTTAATTTAAAGAACAGAGGATTTGATGTGTTGCATGCAGTTGAAGCCGGAATGCTCGGCGCCAGAGATGAAGAACAGCTTGAAAAGGCTATCCTCGAACAGCGAACTTTCTTAACCCACAACAAAAAACACTTCCGTATCTTACATGAAAAATACCTTGCTTCTGGTAAAAAACATTTCCTCTTTAGTCAGACCTCGGTCGCTGGACATCGGACATTGGACAGTTGTTAACATAAAAATTATTTTCTTATATTGCAAGACCTGACCCCTACCTTGCTCTTGCTCTGTTGTTTAAATTGGCAACATCCCCTATTTTCTGTACGTTGATATAAAGATTTGACCCCATGATCTACCCTTACCCCTACCATCCTTTTCCTTTGGCATCGCTTAATTATCAATCAAAAAGTAGTCTGTTTTGGCCTTTCGTCTATAATTTAGTTTATAATAGAACTAAATTACTTAATATTGTCACTGATTCTTTCAGACTTTTAAGGAGGATTAGTATATGCCGACGGTAAAAGGACTTAAACATCCGTATATTACCAGAAAAAAGGGAGTACAAGGCGGGAGACCGGTTATAACTGGGACCCGCATTCCAGTGAGTACGATTATTGTTTGGTATAAAGCAGGAAAAGAAATATATGAGATCATTGATATGCACCCCCAACTTAATCCATCCCAAATACATGATGCCTTGTCATACTACTACGATCATAAGGAGGAAATAGAAGAGGAAATTGCCCTTATGCAAAATGAAGCCCTCTGGCAAAAGAAATATCCATCAGGTAAAAGAATTGCTCGAACCACTACTATCTAATGGGTAAAATTAAAATCTACACTGATGAAGATGTAGCCATTGCCCTCAGCAAGGCATTAAGATTAAGAGGATTTGAGTCATACACCACGACAGACCAAGGGAGATCTAAAAATTCAGATGAGGAACAGTTAGAATACGCAACCTCTATTGGAGCAGTTCTTTTAACACACAATGTTCAAGATTTCCCAAGAATATACTATGAATTCATCAGATGTGGTAACCATCATGGTGGAATTATTATTGCAAAACAAATATCAGTTGGAGAAATTGTAAGGAGCTTTTTACACCTTGCATCAAATTTGTCAGCAGAGGATATGAAAGACAGACTTGAGTATTTGAGCAATTGGTGAGACACTAAGCTCCATGCTATTTGCCCTTCGCCCTATGCCTTTTTACCTTAAACCTTAAACCTTAAACCTTGTTGGATGTCGAAGGGTTGCTTTTTTCCTGTAAGGAGTTATGCAACGTAAGAAATAACGTCCCCAAGAATCCCAAAAATTCCCGCTTATGCCGAACAGTATTGAGTGTGTCCCTAATTCCTCCAATGGATAAATTCCCTATTTTTCTGATATAGTTATATACAAAATGTCAAAAAAGAAATTTATCAGGGGGTTAATTGTATGAATACTATAGCTGTTAAATCATCTAAAGACAAAATCGTCGTCACTTTTGATAAAACGGAATCTAATGTTGATATCCTTTTGAGATTCTTAGAGAGGCTGGAGATAGAACAATCAGCAAAAAAAGTAGACTTCAGCAAAGACATCATGAAAATTGCAGAGGAGATAAAAACCAAATGGTGGCAGGCCAATAAAAAAAGATTGTTAAAAAGAAAAAGCAATGAAAGTAGTAATTGATGCAAATATAATATTCTCTGCATTACTCTCTAAAAATTCTCAATACCGTGACATGCTTTTCCATGAAGCATACGAGTTTTACTCACCGAACTATGTATTTCTTGAAATTTTTAAACACAAAGAAAAAATATTGCAATACACAAAAGAAACAGAAGAAGAAGTTTATGGATTTATTGGAAAAATATTGAAAAGGATTCATTTTGTTAATGAAGATCTGATTTCCGAAGAAAATTATCTGCGTGCATATACCCTGTGTAAGGAAATTGATGAAAATGATACTCCTTTTATAGCGTTAGCCCTTGAAATTAATGGCTGCTTGTTTTCTGGTGATGAAAAACTAAAGAAGGCACTGAAAAACAAGGGGTTTGACAGGTTTTTTTTAACAAAATCTTAGAGCATTTCAAGTCCTTGATTGATTAATTGTTATGAAAAGGACTCTTTTAGAAATACAAATACTTAGATTTTCACGTCCCCAAGTATCATCTTTATCCCCCAGTTGTCAAGAATAAAGATTTGACCCCATGACCCCTAAGGGCATAAGAACCTTTCTCTACCTTTTCCAAAAGATAAATAAATGCACTTGTCTCCAATGCCACTCTCTCTTGCCCCTGATAATCAAATGGCCTGTTATAAACGCATAAATCAAGATATAATTTTAAAACCATTCTCT
>DATEXQ010000013.1:0-3120 GCA_035256745.1 Patescibacteria group bacterium | reverse complement strand
GTCCTTCTCATTTTATCAATAGTTTTGGCTTTTGCGGTTGGGATGCTTTGGCAAAAAATAACTTCTCTTGAAAAAGGTAATACTACCCAAAAAGCTGCTGTTGCAGGAACTCCTCAAGCTGCACCAAACGGAAAGCTTTCCAGTGAACAGGCTGCTAAAATTCCAAAGGTAAGTGATACGGATCATATTCAAGGAAGCAAAGATGCAAAAGTATTATTAATAGAATATTCGGATTTGGAATGCCCATTTTGTAAAAAATTCCATCCAACAGCCCAGCAGGTAGTGGATACTTATAAAGGTGAAGTTACTTGGGTTTATAGACATTTTCCACTTGATATGTTGCATTCAAATGCAAGAACAGAGGCGGAAGCAGTAGAGTGTGCAAGTGAACAAGGTGGAAATGATGCCTTTTGGAAATTACTAGACAAGATTTATGAAGTAACACCGTCCAATAACGGACTTAAATTGACTGATTTGCCTAAATTGGCAACTCAAGTTGGTCTTAACGGAACCAAGCTACAGACTTGTATTGATAGTAAAAAATATAAAGATTTTGTAGAAAGCCAGTATCAAGGAGGAATAACTGCAGGAGTAACCGGAACACCTGCTAATTTTATAGTTAATTCTAAAGGAGACGCTTGGCTTATTCCAGGAGCAGCAAGCCTTGATTCTCTAAAAGCTACAATTGATGAAGCATTAAAGTAGTTTTAATTTTCGATTCCCTCCAGAATTTTGTAAGCAACAACCGCAGTAGAACCCCAGACATTGAAAGATTTATTTATTCCAAGCATCGGTAATTCGACAATAATATCTGCTTCTTTTAAAACATTTTCACTTATACCAGTTGTTTCGTTTCCGGCTACAATTGCGCAGGGAAAATCAGGTTTTAACAAAGAATATGAAATGGAATGGGGGTGTTGTTCCACAGCAATAATTTTAACTCCATTTTTTTTAAGTTTTTTGACGGTCTCCAAAGTCGATTTACATTTTTCCCAAGGAGTCCAATTTTCCGTTCCAACAGCAGCCTTATGGATTCGGGAAGATGGGGGATACTCAATTTCACCGCAAAGATAAATTTTTTTGGCGGCAATTGCATCGGCTAATCTAAAAAGTGAGCCGATATTATACGTATCGATGACATTATCCAGAATCAAATAGATAGGATTTCTTACTAAATCCTTTAAATCATTATCAGTGGGGATAGATTTTCTAAGTTGTTTGGCATTGAGTTTCATTCTAGCTGCGGGGCTAGGATTCGGACCTAGAGTCTTCTCCTCCAAAGGGAGACGTGCTACCATTACACCACCCCGCATTATATAAATATTTTTTTATATCTTTTGAGTATTATATCCGAAATAGCCAATATTTTACTACCTAGGATACTTTCACCCGAAACACTAACTGACATCTGTCCTACATATTCAGGATTTTCTCTTCTTTTCATTATCTTATTTTTTTTCCAACTTATTTTTATTTTTTCTGGGGAAATATTAATCTTTTTAGACCAGAAACCAATTATTTTTTTCAAATCGTTCTTTCTGGTTTCATGAATATGAAGTCTAAAAACCATATTGTTTTCTTTTTTTAATAAAAAATACTTTTCAATATATTTAATAAATATATCAATCAGACGAAAATCTGAATTGGAAAATCTACAACGACTTTCTTTACAACCCTCAGCTTCAAAAAGTGCAAGCCCGTAATTATAAAAGGGATCATTAAAATATTTTTTATGAAGCTCTAATGTTTTATTTATTTCCTTTTCTTTTTTCATTTGCCTTGTTATTTTGGAAGCTTCGACTGCGATTTGCTGTTTTTCCAGCCTCTTTCTTACCTGAATTTCAAGATGCTCCTTTGTTAAAGTAAGTCCAGCAAAGGTAAGCCAATTTTGAAGGGTAGATTTTGCTACAGGAATTATTTTTCTAATTTCGCTATAACTTAAACCCTGCTTTCGTAGCCTAATACATTCTTTAAATTTTTCTTTATTCTTATATCTTATCGAACTTTTATTTATCACAATTTTAGTGTGATATATTAGTTCGAAACAATCAAGAAGTATTTGTTTTGTAAAAAAGCTGTGAGCCCAGGAGGATTCGAACCTCCAACTTACTCCTTAAAAGGGAGTCACTCTGCCATTGAGTTATGGGCCCTAAAGTGACCCCACTGGGATTCGAACCCAGGTTACAAGGCTGAAAACCTCGTGTCCTGGTCCACTAGACGATGGGGCCTCTTAACAACGGATATTTTATCATTTATATTCATTTTTTTCGAGCAGATAGCTAGAAATTTAAAAAATAAAGAAGAAAAATAACTCTCTTTTTAATTATAGGAATTATATGTTATAATAAAAAAGTTTTCTTGAGAAAGTAACTTCAGGTAAGTTAGGTTTGGCTTCATAAGCCCCCTTACGTGTTTACTTTTTTTGGAAACATATATTTTATTAAGGGGGTGAGAATTTTTGGAAAATAAAAAGAAGCTGTACGTAGGGAATCTTCCCTATACTACAACCGCCGATGAATTAAAAGGCGCTTTTGCCGAATTCGGTGATATTGTAGATGCAGTTATAATTTCAGACAAAAGAACAGGTAGATCTAAAGGATTTGGATTTATAGAATTTGCCGATGAAGATGCTGCTGTAAAAGCAGTAGAAGCTATGAACGGCAAAGATTTTAGTGGAAGAAATATTGTTGTAAATATTGCTAGACCTCCTAAAGAGGACTATAGATCATAATTTTTTTGTAAAGTTATTCCACAGAGTTGATATCGTAAGAATGTCATATTTTGTCATTGCTTCAAAAAAATTCTGTGTTATAATTACTACACAAATGGAAAAAGTTTGACCAGAGGCCATAAGGCCAAGTAATTTTGGCAGCCGCCGTCTGGGCGGCTTTTTTCATTTTAAAAGGTACTTTGACATTCAAAATATGACTGGAAGCGTATAGACGGAATCGATTGGTATCGTCACACAGTCGAAATTATTTCCGTCACCTTTTGAGGGTTTGATCCTGGCCCAGGGTGAACGCTAGCGGCGTGCCTTAAGCATGCAAGTGGGACGATCCGTCGCAAGACGGGTAGTCGCGAACGGCTGAGTAACACGTAAGGACTTACCTCTTGGTGGGG
>DATEXQ010000012.1:0-2900 GCA_035256745.1 Patescibacteria group bacterium | reverse complement strand
GTTTTATTATCGCTAATTTTTATATCCCATTCTTTAGGAAGCCACTTGTCCAATTCTTTTTGGGTTACTACTTTAACATCGGATGTTGGAGTTCCTACTTTATATTCCTGGACGTATGCTTTTTTGTCCCGCAAGACAATTACTCTAAACCATGAAGATAATGCGTTAACTACACTTGCTCCCACTCCATGAAGTCCTCCCGAGATCTTATAAGCTCCTCCTCCGAATTTTCCACCGGCATGAAGCTTGGTCATAGTAATTTCCAATGCCGAAAGACCCGATTTATGACGGTCAACCGGTATTCCTCTTCCGTTATCCCTGACATAAGCCCATCCGTCTTTATCAAGGTATACCCAAACGTCCGTTGCTACACCTGCAAAAGATTCGTCTGCTGAATTATCTACAATTTCCCTTAAACATTCGTGAAGTCCTCTGGCATCGGTTGAGCCGATAAACATCCCGGGTCTTTTTCTGACAGGCTCTAATCCTTCAAGAACCTGAATTTGTGCAGCCGTATATTCCTGGTAGGTTTCGTCGTTTCTTGTCATATATTAATTATACCTTAAAAATAGCCTCAATTAAAGCATTTCAAGCCTTAAAATACATTCATGCATTTATCGCAAAATTAGTCAATTGTAGGGATACATTTCCGTTTGCCTTAAGTGCCGTAAGCGTCTTTTGGGCTAAAGTAAGGGCTTTTAATAAAACCTTTTTGTCGCTTTCTTTTTGATGAATTAAAGTATGACAACCGTTTAAAAATTCCTGCAAATAAAATACTGCCTCTTCCCTTTCTCTGATTTCGTCCAATTTTTTAATTCTTCTGACACTATCCATTTTTAAAAATTCAGCGGCGTTTTTTATTTCTTTTTCCTGAACATCAACTCCTCCCGTATTTATTATCTGACAGCGTGAAGAAATTGTAGGTACTACTTTATAAATGGAAGATGCGGTAAGAAAAAAAGAGAGATTTTCCTGGGGTTCTTCCAAATCTTTCAAAAATGCATTTGAAGCTTCGTTTGAGGCTTGATCTATATCTTTGATTAATATTGTTGTCGGTTTTGTTAAAGAAAGACGGCTGAATTTTCCCAATTCCCTAACCTGGTCAATGCTTTTTATAGAAAATTCCAAAAGTTTGGAGTTTAATTTTTGTCTTAGTTTATCCACCTCTTCTTGTATGGATTTTTCATTTGGGCCTATTAAAAGATATGCGTGCATAACGAAAGTCAGTATCAAAGATTACACAAATATTGTCAAGACCTTCATGTTTTTAAAATTCGGATTTAACAGATGAACCATAATTTTCGACAAAACTATTATCAGCTAGTTTATTCGCTATATAATATTATTCATATAGAAGATAAAAAAGAGATACAGATTACAGGATTAAATGAAAGACAGCTTTTTGGAATGGAGTACATGCAGTACACGACTGAAGTGAATCGTAGGACAGAGGAAGTTCGACACGGTAATGAGTTTAAGTACGAAATCCACGGAAAAGCAAAAGATGATCCTGAGATAGAAATAATATCTTTAAATACAGAAGGCAATTCAGCAACCGTCGTTTATCACGATCTGGATAAGTTTGTAATAACTCACACCAAAAGCGGAAAACTCCTTGATGTGATTGCAATTACTCCATCGGGATGGAGCCAGAAATCTGTAGATTTAATTAGTCCAGAGTATAAAGCTCCTGAAACACATGAGGACTTTATGACTTACCAGCAAATAGATGTTCCCCAAAAGGAGTGTGTTATAAGTGCAGGAAGAAATATCGGGAATAAAAAGTTATACGATTTTATCGTAAAACGTAGCATCTGGAATACATTAGTTGCGCGTTTTATTGAAGAAGTAGGTGATCCCTTAAACAAAGAAGGAATACAAGGAATGAGGGATAGTGTTTTATATAGAAGACAGGAAGTTTTAGATGCTCTGGAAGGTAAGACAAATGAAGATCCCCAAGAAATTGCTTTAAAAAGTTATAAAGTAAATAGTTAACCTTTATCTCTACAAAAGCTTAAATATCATCTTTTTTTCACTCCCCTATTGATACACAGATGTAGTTAGGTCATAATTAAAATAGCTAAAATTATGCCTGCCATACCTACTGTTGATTCCACAGTACAAAACGGAGCTAGAACACTTGCGGATATTTTATATACCCAAGGAGCCCTAAAAACCGAAGTTGCCGAGCAGGTAAAATTAGCCGAGATTCAAACCGGAAAATCCCAGGAAGATATTATAAAAAGTCAAAATTTGGTTTCGGAAACACAGATAACCAAGGCTAAAGCAGAACTTTATAATATCCCCTATATCGATTTGGGAACAATGCCAACCTCTCCCGAGGCTTTAGCCGTTCTTCCTCAATCCGTTGCCCAAAGGTTTAGAGCTTTTCCTATCTCCACGGATAAAGGTTCAAAAACCTTGAATCTTGCCATGGCAGATCCATTGGATTTGACCGCAATTGAGTTTATAGAACAAAAAACCAATCTTCGTGTCAAACCGTTTGCGGCAGAACCTGATAAAGTCGACGATTTTATTGCAACCCGCTACACAACTTCTCTATCGCAGGAAGTAACTGAAGCTCTAAAAGAAGTAGCCCCGGAAAAGGAAAAAGCGGGAATGTTGGAACTGAGTAAAACAGGTTTTATAAGAGAAGAAAGAATAGCGGAAATTGTAACTCATGTTCTGGATTTTGCCGTGAGAAGCAGGGCAAGTGATGTTCATATAGAACCCCAGGAAAAATCAACAAGAGTAAGGTATAGGATAGACGGAATTTTGCAGGAAAAACTGACTGTACCCAAAGCCCTTCATGAGGCTCTAATTTCCCGTATAAAAATACTGTCCGGAATGAAAATTGACGAAAAAAGAATACCCCAAGACGGCAGATTTAATTTTAAAGA
>DATEXQ010000011.1:0-3413 GCA_035256745.1 Patescibacteria group bacterium | reverse complement strand
CAACAACTGAATTATCCCAGGAAGAAAAGGAAGTAATAAAAAAGGCAGAGAGAGGCGAGGGTAAATTGTCTTCTTGAAAAAAGACTACCTTTCAGATTAAGATTATATATCTTACTTATTTATGGAAAAATCAAAATCAATATCTAAGCTGGTGATGATAATAGTCAGCTTTTTAGGAATTTACCTTTTATCCACAGGTGCATCGTGGGCAATATTTTCTTTTTTAAGGCAGGAACCGGGAGCGGAAGGGGGTAATGTTTCAACCCAAGAAGGTAGAACAAAACTGGGTGAGAATTTACCCAAAACGGAAGAGTGCCCGGTTAACGGTGCCAAGTTTTCAAAACCGGAGCGCGAAATTTGGGAAACCCGAAGACCGATAACGGCAATGATTGAAAACCATGTGGACTCCAGACCCGCTTCGGGTATTTCCAAGGCGGATGTCATCTATGAGGCAGTAGCCGAAGGTGGAATTACCAGGTTTCTGACGGTATTTTATTGCGGGACGGCGGCGGAAGAGGTAAAAATTGCTCCGGTCAGATCAGCCCGGATTTATTATATAGAGTGGGCTTCCGAATACGGAGAAAAACCCATATTTATGCATGTCGGTGGAGCCAATGACTTTGGAAATACCGGAAGTACGGTAAAAGATGCGAGGGCTTTAGAGTATCTTCAAAAAATCGGTTGGCGCGTTGCCGGTGGAAATGATTTTGATACGACTTTCGATTCTGGTTATCCAATCTTTTGGAGAAATTATGAGAGGCTTGACCATCCGGTTGCGACTGAACATACGATGACGGCGTCTTTGGATGAAGCTTATAAACAGGCGGAGAAAAGAGGTTTTTCCTTTAAGGATTCAAATGGTAAAGCTTGGAATGAAAACTTCGTGAGTTGGAAGTTTATGGACGATAAACCGGTTGCAGATCCAAAGGTAAGTGAAATATCATTTGGTTTTTGGGACAACAAAGAGGACTATGACGTTGCCTGGAAATATAATTCATCGGATAATACCTATCTTAGGTCAAACGGCGGTGAGGATTTTATCGATTTGGACACAAAAAAGACATTCTCAGCTAAAAATGTGGTGGTCCAATTCGTAAAAGAAAAAGGACCTGTTGACAAAAATCTTCATATGATTTATACGACAACAGGAACGGGTAACGCTTTAGTTTTCCAAAACGGAGAAGTGATAAAAGCTACATGGGAGAAGAAGTCGGTAGGTGCAAGGACGAGGTTTTTTGACGAGAAAGGTAAGGAAATTAGCTTCGTAAGGGGCATGATATTTATAGAAGAAGTTCCCACTGGAAATACAATTAAATATTGAGTAAAATAGTTTAACTTCTGCCCGAAATAAGTAAATTTTAACAGCAATAATAACCAAATGGCTGAATTTTCTGACATTATAACTTCAAAAGTAAGAATAAAAGTAATTGAGCTATTTTTGTCAAACACAAAAGAAATCTATCATGTTCGGGGAATAGTAAGGGAAATAAATGAAGAAATTAATGCAGTAAGACGTGAGCTTGAAAGACTGGAAAAAGCCGGATTTTTCAAAAAGGAAGGAAGAGGTAACAGGGTTTATTATATTTTAAGGGACGATTATCCGTTCTTCGGAGACCTCCTTTCTATAACGGCAAAGACTACGGGATTGGGAAAAGAAATAATAGCAGGGAGAAGCAAAATCGGTAAGGTATCTTTAGTTATGTTTTCGGGACGTTTTGTCAGAAGGAAAGACAGGAAAAGAGAGGATTCCATAGATGTTTTGATAGTCGGTGATGTTGTACTACCCGAACTGGCGGCACTAATTAGGAAAGAAGAATCCAAAAGGGGTAAGGAAATCAACTATACCGTAATGAGCAGGGATGAACTTGAATTCAGAAAGAAACGTCGCGACCCTTTCCTTCTGGAAATACTTTCCGGAAGCAGGATTATGATAATAGGTGACGAAGAAGATTTAGTAGGATAAACTTATTTCCACATATGTTTTCATCTCCCTTAAAAAAGGTTCTGGCAATTTTTTTGCTTTTCTTTATTGCGTTATTTGTCAGTTTACCGGCAAGAATTCCTTTAAAATTTGATATGGCTGGTATAAAGATAGACAGGGTTCTTGCCAGGCCTGACTTGAATATTTCTTCAGGGCGTATTTCAATAAAACGCAATTTTGACCTGATTTTGGGGTTGGATTTGGCAGGCGGAAGCCACCTTGTCTTTGAAGCAGATACCTCAAAAATAGAGAAAGATAAAGTTAAGGAAGCCGTTCAGGGAGCCAGGGACGTAATCGAAAGAAGGGTAAATCTTTTTGGGATATCGGAACCGAACGTTCAAACGTCGTCTTTTGAAGGCAGGGAAAGGATTATAGTCGAGCTTCCGGGAGTAAAGGACACCAAAAAGGCGATAGACGTTATCGGAGCAACGGCACAGTTGGTTTTTGCCGAGGTCGGTGATGAGGATAAACCCGGAATTTACCCTACTTCCTTAACAGGGGGAGACCTGGAGAGTGCCAGAGTGGAATTCGACCAGAATACGTCAAAACCGGTTGTTGGTATCAAATTTACAGAAGAAGGTGCAAAAAAGTTTGAAGAGCTGACGGCAAAGAATGTAGGCAAACCTTTAGCAATACTTTTAGATCAGGATGTAATTTCCGCTCCCATTGTCCAAGAAACGATATCGGGCGGTTCGGCGGTAATTTCAGGAACTTTCAGCTTGGATGAAGCAAAGAATTTATCAATTCAATTAAATGCCGGAGCACTACCCCTTTCCATCAATCTGATTGAACAAAGAACGGTAGGAGCTACACTCGGAGCGGAATCCGTTACCCGTTCGGTAAAAGCGGGATTAATAGGTCTTATAATGGTCATGGTTTTTATGGTCCTGACCTACGGGAGGTTGGGATTAGTTGCCGATTGCGCACTTATCATCTTTGGTGTTTTAACGCTTGCACTATACAAGTTTTTGCCCGTTGTTCTTACTCTTCCGGGAATAGCCGGATTTTTACTATCCGTCGGTATGGCGGTTGATTCCAATATTTTAATTTTCGAAAGGTTTAAGGAAGAAATCAGGAGGCGTCCTTCCGCCGATGCTTTAGAGATTTCATTCGGGCGTGCTTGGGATTCCATTCGGGATGCCAATATTGCCACCCTGGTTACGGCTTTTGTTTTGGCAAATCCTTTTGATTGGAAGTTTTTGCACACCTCGGGTCCGGTCAGGGGTTTTGCGATAACTCTTGCGCTTGGTATAGGAATAAGCCTTTTTACAGGAGTAGTTGTGGTCAGAAATTTATTAAGAGTATTAATTAAGGAGAGTAGAAAGGATAAAGATAAATAAGATTTATCCTAAATAATATGAAATGGATGAATTACAGGAAAATTTACTTAACCCTTTCGGGGTTGGTTATAGCCGTCGGAATTTTCAGTTTA
>DATEXQ010000010.1:0-16530 GCA_035256745.1 Patescibacteria group bacterium | reverse complement strand
AGAAGAAGAGGTTTTACAAAAAATGGGAGTTAAAGCATCGCTTATTGATGATTACAAAGCCCTTGTGGGTGATCCCTCTGATAATTATCCTGGAGTTCCAGGAATAGGACCAAAAACTGCCATAAAACTTTTAAATGAGTTTGGGACCCTTGATGAAATTTATAAAAATATTAATAAAATTTCAAAAACAACTGCACAAAAACTAAAGGACGGAACTAAGGATTCAAAAATCTCTAAAAAACTGGCAACTATCGTAAAAAACGTTCCGATGAATATTAAAATTAACGATTTTGGGAAGTGGAGTGTTGATAATAAAAACGTATTAGCTCTTTTTGAAGAATTTGGGTTTAAAACACTTACCAGAAGGATTAAGGAAGTGGGAGAAAAAATTACCGAAGAAAAACAAATCAAGCTTTTATGAAAGTAGCATTAGTTCATGACTATCTTAGAGAGTTCGGAGGAGCGGAGAGAGTTTTAAAAACCCTAACCGAGATTTTTCCCAAAGCTCCAATTTATACTGCTTTTAAAGTAACAGGCTCAACAGCGGATAAAGAGTTTAAAGGGAAAAAGGTAATTCAAAGTTTTTTAGCTCCAATAATAAAAATTGATAATTTATATAGCCCCTTAAGATTTTTAGCCCCAGTTATTTGGAAAAGTTTTGACCTTTCCAAGTATGATTTGGTTATAACATCAAGCAGTTGGTATATAACCAGAGGGTTTAAGATAAGCTCTAAAACAAAAGTTATTTGCTATTGTCATACACCTCCAAGATGGCTATATGGATATGAAACTTCTGTTGGTTTAACAAAATATTGGCCAGTCAAAGTATACGCCGCAATTGTCGGTCATATTATGAGAATGTATGATTTTACCAGCGCTCAACCAATTGATCTATGGATTGCCAACTCAAAAAACGTTCAAGCCCGCATAGAAAAATTTTACAGGAAGAATTCAGTTGTCATTTATCCACCGGTAGATACAATAAAAATTATGAATTATGAATCAGGAATTAAGGGAAAGAAAGAGAATTACTTTTTAATAGTTTCAAGACTTGTAGGAGCGAAAGGATTAGAAGAAGCTGCAAAAGCGTTTAAAAATCAGTCAAAATATAAACTAAAAATAGTTGGAGAAGCATATGGTTATTCCAATGTTGAGAAAAATCTAAAGCAATTATCACGAGGTAATATAGAGCTTATGGGAAGAGTTGATGATAAGAAACTATACGAGCTTTATACAAAAGCAAAAGGATTTATAGCTCTAGCAAAAGACGAGGATTTCGGAATGACTGTTGTTGAAGCACAAGCTGCAGGAACACCTGTTATCGCTTTTAACGGAGGGGGTTTTAGAGAATCTGTGATTGATGGAGTGACTGGAATATTAATCAATGACACAGATGAAAAAACTTTAAAAGATGTAATCAATCGATTTGAGAAGATACAGTGGGACAAAAATAAACTTCAAAATCAAGCAAAGAAATTTTCTAAAGAACAATTTATTTCAAACATTGAAGAATTCGTAAAAATCAATTAAGTATGCCGGAACTTCCTGAAGTAGAAACAATTAGAAGAGGATTAGAAGAATATTTAGTTGGACACCAAGTAAAAAGTGTTGAAATTAAATATCCTAAAATATTTAATGGAGATGTTAAAAATATAACTGGCGTAAAAATTAAAGGAGTTAGACGTTTTGCTAAAGTTCTATTAATTGATTTATCAAATAAATTCTCGATAGTAATTCAGATAAAACTCACCGGACAGTTGATCTACAGAGGTCCAAAACTTTCCAAAAAACCTCTTTTGTCTAAGAAAGTATTAGGTCTTCCCGGAAAACATACGCATATTATTTTCTACTTAGATGAAAAAGGAATACTGTATTATAACGATGTTAGAAAATTTGGAAGAATCAGGATTATCAAAACAGAAGAAGTTACCAAGACAGGATTTATCGAAAAATTGGGATTTGAACCTTTTAAAGATCTAACCCCTGAAATATTTAGCAATATTACAGCAAAATCTTCAAGTCCAGTAAAAATAGTTTTGATGGATCAGGAAAAAATAGGAGGACTTGGAAATATTTATGCCAATGATGCTTTATGGCTTGCAAAGATTAATCCTAAAAGACCTGCCAATAAAATAACATCTGAAGAAAATTCCAGATTATACAAAGCCATCCTTGAAGTTTTAAAAAGAGGACTTAAATATGGGGGAGCAAGCGAACAGACTTTTGTTATTCCTGACGGAAGTGAAGGGAAGTATCAAGAACACACTTTAGTATACGGAAAAGAAGGGACTCTATGTAAACGCTGTAAAAAAGCAAAAGTTGAAAAATTTTTTCTCTCCGGTCGTGGAACATATTTCTGCCCCAAATGTCAGAAATAACATTGTTTTACTTCCTTGCGAATTCATTCATAATTAAATAATGATAAGTCAATTAAGCGATAATACTTATAAACAGATAAAAACATACTCTCTTTCTAGAATGGCTAAATTAAAAGATTCCAACCATAATGACGAACACGTTATACGCGTAAAAAATAATGCTTTAAAAATAATAAGGTTATTGGGTATTGAAAAAGAGGTAGATGAAAACCTATTGAAGGCAATTTGTTTACTTCATGATTTTACTTACACTATAAGAAAACCGAGTTTATATACTTACATTTTTGAGGGACACATAGAAAGAAGAATAATACGTTTGGTATTAGAAAAGTTTGATTTGTCACAAAGAGTAAGAGAAATTATAGTCGGTGCTGTATTTCGTCATACACATAGTTTTCCTTTTAGACGATTAAATAAAAAGCACGGTATTTATTCAAAAATTCTCCAAGATGCAGATACTCTGGATTTTTTTAACTGCTTAAGGATAAAAATGTTTATGAGTAAGCACGACAAAGGAATTTTTAGAAACATCAGAGAGTATTTGAGTGGTAAATTAATAGAATATGGAATAAATAATTTAGGAAAATTTTTAAATTATCCTAAACTGGCAAGATCTTTTTTCTTAGGTTCCTCAATGAAATGTCTTTAATTAAACTTAACTTATGTATAAAAGAAAGGTAAATAAACAAAAGGAAGAGTTTCACTATTATGAATATGGTGGTGGAAACAATAAAACACTGCTTTTTTTACCCGGTTATGCCGATAGTGCTTTGATGTATGAGAAACTTGGAAGAAGTTTAGCTAAAAAGTACAGAGTAATTGCACTGGATTTTCCAATGATACATAAAACAGATAAGATTTATGATCTTAAAATACTAACAGATTTTGTAGAAGATTTTGTTGATTTGTTGAATATAAAAGATTTTACAATTGCAGGTTTTTCCTCATGCGGATTAGTAGCCATCAATTATGCTTATAATAACCCCGATAAAATAAAAGAACTTGTACTCCTAAATTCAGTACCAAGATTTATTTTATCAAAAACAAATCGTTGGATTTACCGTATACTCAAACCATTCTTTTTGTTAAGACCGATGCTTTTTATTTACTCAAGATTTAATACAGCAAGGATAATTAGAAGGATTTTAAAGCTACCCCGGATATCATCTTTTACCATAGCTAGGATGAAAGACCATTATTATTCAGTTTTTGGCACAGCTGTAAATTTGATAGGAGAATCGGTTTTGGTAAGATTCAAAAACACCAAAGCACCGAAAAAAATAATATTCTTTAAAGACGATACGATAATTCCTTGGGCTCGTTATCAAGATTTTGTTGAAAAACTTGATTGTAAGGTTGTGGTTTTTTCGGAAGGATTGCATGCCGATAAAAGGATTTATTGGGAAAAACTAAAAGCTTTATGGCTAGAAAACCCAAAAATAGAATATCAGGAAGTTGCTATTGAAAAAGGAAGGTGAAAGGTCTTTAATTCAAGATTAAAAGTGCTTAAAACTATCAAGCTTCAGAATTTTAGAAATTTTAAGAAGAAAGATGTTTCTTTTTCAAATAAAATAACTGTTATAGTTGGACCTAATGCCAGCGGAAAGACAAATATTTTGGAATCGATATTTTTACTATCAACAGGAAAAAGCTTCAGGGCAAGAATAGAGGAGGAAATGATTTCTTACAATACGGATTTATCACGCGTTATAGGGAAAGTTTCAAATTCAAATTTAGAAGTGGTTCTGACCCCTGGGGAGATAGAAGTAGGAGACGATAGGTATGAAAAATCTCCAAGGAAAAAGCTATTGGTTAATGGAGTATCCAGACGTTTAATTGATTTTGCCGGAAGTTTGAAAGTCACTCTTTTTGGACCTTGGGATATGGACTTGGTTACAGAATCTCCGTCTTTGAGAAGGAAGTTTTTAGATACAGTTCTTTCGCAGGTTGATAAAGAGTATAGGAGAGCAACTCTTTCTTACGAAAGAGGGTTAAGGCAACGTAATAGACTGCTTTTGAGAATAAGAGAAGAGAATTTATCCAGAAGCCAGCTTCTTTTCTGGGACAAACTTTTAATCAGAAACGGGGATTATATTTCTCAAAAAAGAGAAGAATTTATTGCATTTGCAAACTCAACTCCCGGTATAAATGATCAGATTTTTGATTTGGAATACGACAAAAGTGCAATTTCGGAAGGTAGACTTGATTTATATGCACAAGAAGAAATTGCTGCCGCAACAACTTTGGTAGGACCTCATAGAGACGATTTTATATTTAAAATAAAAGATAAAAAATTAAGAAATAGCGGACGAGATCTTGCCAGATTTGGGTCAAGGGGAGAACAGAGAATGGCTATTTTATGGTTAAAGTTATCAGAACTTGACTTTATAGAAAATAAATCAGGTGAAAAACCAACCCTTCTTTTAGACGATATATTATCTGAACTGGATCATGAACATAGAGAAGTAGTGATGGATATAATTAAAGGACCAGAAAAAACACAAAAGGCTTTTGGCCAAGTTATAATAACAACAGCAGATCCGCATTATGTAGAAAATATAAAAAAAGTGGAAAAAATTACCTTATTCTAATAAAATATTCGTTATATGTTTCGCGATAATGAATCAAAACCACTAGAAGAAAAAGATTTTGATATGCGATTGGGAAATTTAGCTGACGATATACAATCCATGTACTATAGATTATTGGCTCGAGAAAGGGTTAAACGAGCCAAAGAAAAAAAGGGAAGACCAGAACCTGTAAATTTAACAGAAAGGGAAGGAATGTTAGCAAGAGCAAAAGTTTTAGCATCAGTTGCTAGTCAGTACGGGATTGATCCCTTAAAAGTAGAAAAAGATTGGGAAAAGGCTAGTAAAGGCGGAAGACCTCCAATCGGTGGTGCTAAAGACGATTAATCATTTTTCTCTTCAAATCTGCTCAGGTTATAAGTAACAAGAACGGCAAGAAAGGTTATCAATAATGCGTAAATTAATTTAGTGATAAGTCCGGAAGTTTTGCCGAAAAAGGGAGAAATATATTTATCAATTAGTTCCTTAATAAATTCGTTCCATGCAAGAGCTGCCACAAATCCGAAACCACTGGTCATCAAAGCAGTCAACTTTTTTGAAAATTCCCTCCTAATTTTTTTGGCCTCTTCACTTAGCTTTTCCCTTATCATTACTCATATTATAGAATAAAATGGAAGTTAAATTAATGTTTAATATTTTTGATAAAAGTCAATTAAAAGATTTATACAAACCTTCTAAAGCATCAAAAGGCGAAGATAATGGGCAGGTTACAATTATCGGAGGATCGTCTCTTTTCCATGGCGCACCCATTTTAGCTCTCAAATCAGCCTCAAGAATAGTAGATATGGTCTTTTTTGCAACTCCCGAAAAATCAGTCGGTCATGTTGCCGAAAATTTGAAAAATAAACTTCTTTCTTTTATCTGGGTTCCTTGGGAGGATGTAGAAAAATATATTGCTAAAAGTGATGCTATTTTAATCGGATCCGGATTTATGAGATTTGCAAGTGAGAAGTCAACCCACAGTGAAAGATACAATGTCTGTGACGAAGCGTGTGAAGAGACGAAATCAATAACCGAAAGGCTTCTAAAAAAATTTCCCAATAAAAAATGGGTAATTGATGCAGGAAGTCTGCAGGTCATAGAACCTGGTATTTTACCAAAGGATTGCATCATAACCCCAAACCAAAAAGAATTTAACCTTCTTTTTAAAATAAATATTAGCAATTCAAATAAAATTACAGAAGCTGTTCAAGAAAAAGCGAGGGAATATAAATGTATAGTGGTTCTTAAAGGACAGGAAACGATTGTTGCATCACCTAAAACTTGTGTGATAGTCAAAGGCGGAAATCCAGGTATGACCAAAGGGGGAACGGGGGATGTTCATGCTGGGTTAACAGTTGCACTATTGGCTAAAAATAACTCTTTTTTGGCAGCATCAGCAGCCTCATATATCATAAAGGCAGCAGGAGATACTTTGTTTGAAAAGATGGGTATTTATTTTAATGCAGATGATTTGACGGAACAAATTTCCATAACTTTTTCTACATTACTAAAATAAGTCTTTATTTTCCGCATATTTTGCGGTATATTATTTTTATGTATTCTCCAAAGTATTCCATTAGTAATAAAATTCTTAAAAGCATAGGGGAAATCGAGGCTGCCAGGGAAGTTATCGAAAACGCTCCTTTGGTTCCTTCTTTTGAAAAACAATTTCAAAGCGATGCTGTAGTTAGAACGGTTCACCATGGAACACATATTGAAGGGAACGATCTAACTTTGATGCAGACAAGAAAGGTATTGGAAGGAGAAGCGGTTGTAGCAAGAGCAAGAGATATTCAAGAGGTCGTAAATTACAGAAATGTTGTGGGACTATTGGATGAACTTGCGTATAAAAGAGGGAATTATGACATGGAACTGCTTAAAGACATTCAAAAAGTTTCTGTCTATAAAATTGTTCCTGATGAAAAAATAGGTGTCTTTAGAAAGTCACAGGTTGTAATTAAAAATGAAGAAACGGGAGAAGTTATACTTCATCCACCTTCTTTTGTAGAAGTACCATTTTTAATTGAGGATTTTATTGCGTGGCTTAATAGCAAAGAGGCAAAGGAAGTCCATCCTATTCTTCTTGCGGGTATCACACACTACTTATTGGTTGCAATTCATCCTTTTGTAGAAGGAAACGGAAGAACTGCTAGAGCTTTCGCAACTTTGACTTTGATAAAACAAGGTTATGATATCAAGAAATTTTTTTCCCTTGAGGAACATTTTGATGAAGACCCGGCTTCTTATTATGAAGCTTTAGGGGAAGTGGACAAACAGTCATCTATTATAGCCCAAAGGGATTTGACTCCATGGCTTGAGTATTTTACACACGTTGTTGCAACGGAATTGGCAAAAATAAAAGAGAAAGTTAAAAAGCTTTCAATGGATTCAAGATTAAAACTTAGAATAGGCTCACAAGTAGCATTAAGTGAACGCCAAATGAGACTTGTTGAATTCATTTCCGATAGAGGTGCTCCGGGAATGAAAGAATTAAGAAGCGTATTAAAAATGGTTTCGGAAGATACTATTCTTAGAGATTTAAGAGATCTTTTGGATAAAGGTATAATCAAGAAAGAAGGAAGTACAAAAGCATCTAGATATGTAATTTCGGGTAGCAAATAATTATGTCAACTACTGATCCGCAATTTTTATATATGATACTGGTTTTACCTTCCCTTTTCGGACTGACTTTGGTTGGAGACGGATTAAACAAAGTCATTCATGAAGAATATTCGGGAATAATAAGTATCGTGTTTGGATTCCTTTTTATTGCGGCTGTGATTTTTGCCTACTTTTTCTTCTCTTCATTTGTAGGTCAAAGTCCGCGTCTTCCTATTTAAACTTAAATAAACAGGACAAACAAAGTATAATTAGGTCATGAAATTTAAAGAACTATCGGTATATTTAGAAAAGCTGGAAAAAACTCCTTCAAGAAACGAAATGACGAGTGTACTTGCAGATCTTTTTAAGAAATCTGAAGCCAGAGAGATTGATAAAATTGTTTATCTTCTTTTAGGATCATTAGGACCTAAGTATGAGGGTGTGGTTTTTGATATGGCAGATAAAATGATATTAAGAGCAATAGCAAAAGCGAACAACAAGGATCTTTCTTTAGTATCCAGTTTGTATAAAAGCAAAGGAGATTTGGGAAATGTAGCTCAAGAATTGGGAAAAAACACCAAAACCAATCTTGATGTAGCAATTGTTTTTAATCGACTATTGAAAATTGCCCAAGATGAAGGTGGGGGAAGTCAGGAGCGTAAAGTTGAAAGTATGGCAGGTTTACTTTCAAATCTTGATCCTTTAAGTTGTCGTTTCTTGGTCAGAATTCCAGTCGGTAGACTAAGGTTAGGTTTTTCAGACAAAACAATACTTGATGCATTGTCCTGGATGGTTAAAGGTGATAAGTCAGTCAAATCTTTTTTGGAAAAAGCTTATCAAGTTTTACCCGATCCGGGTCTTTTAGCAAAGAAGGTAAAGATTGAAGGTTTGGAAAAAGCGACGAAAGAAGTAAAACCAATTGTTGGAGTTCCGGTTTTACCTATGCTTGCACAGAGGCTTAAATCTCCCAAAGAAATGATTGAAAAAATGCATACAGTTTCGGTTGAACCAAAACTCGACGGTCTTCGCCTAAGTATCCATTTTAAAAAAGGTAAAAATATTCTAATTAAAGCTTTTACCAGAAATTTAAACGAAACTTCCTGGATGTTTCCAGAATTAAAAACGATCAAAGAAAGTATTAATGCTTCGGAAGTAATTCTTGATTCGGAGGCAATTGGGCTTGAGGAGGAAACGAAACAGATGGCCGATTTTCAAACAACAATGACCAGACGAAGAAAGCATGAGATTGAAAAAGCCTTAAGCAAAATCGGCATTAAGTTTTTTATCTTTGATATTCTTTCTAAAAACGGTAGAAATCTAATGGATCTTTCATACATCAAAAGAAGAAAAATTCTAGAAGAAACCTTTAAAGAGAGCCGAAATTTTAAATTAGTGGATTATAAGATAACCCAAAATCCCGAGGAGATTAAATCAATTTATAAAATCAAAGTAGGGATGGGTTTTGAAGGTGTTTTAATTAAAAAAACCGATGGTCCTTATATACCGGGTAGAACAGGCTGGCGTTGGGTAAAAATGAAACAGGAAGAAAAAGCCAAAGGAAAATTAGCAGATACTGTTGACGCCATTGTGATGGGTTATACCCTTGGTAAGGGAAAAAGAACCCAGTTTGGTTTGGGACAATTTTTAGTAGGAGTTTTTGGGGGTGAGAAGATTAAAACGGTTACCAAAATAGGTACTGGTCTTACCGATGAACAATTCAGGGAGATGAAAATAAGGCTAGCTGAATTGGAGGTTAGGGAAAAACCAACCGAATACGAGGTTCATAAAAATTACACTCCAGACGTTTGGATCAAGCCTTCTTTGGTTGTAGAGATTGCGGCCGATGAAATAAGCAAAAGTCCAACTCATAGCGCAAAATATGCTCTTCGATTTCCCCGATTGGTAAGATTTAGAGACGACAAAGGTCCGAAACAGGCTACAACTACTTTAGAAATCAAAAAGTTGTTCGAATTACAGAGATAATGTTTGACCCCTTTTGTTTTGTGCTACAATCTTTCAACCATGAAAGTAATTACTGATCTACACCTTCATTCCAGATTCTCGAGAGCAGTAAGTAAAGATATGAATCTTCCCACAATGGCTTCTTGGGCTGATAAAAAGGGTATTGGACTTTTGGGAACAGGAGATTGGACTCACCCTATTTGGTTTAGGGAAATTGCAGCCTTTCTAAAAGAGAAAAGTGAGGGAATTTATCAGTTAATCAAAGGTAACAATAAATGTCTCTTTGTTCTTTCAACAGAACTTTCTTCGATTTATTCTCAAGGTGGGAAGGCAAGAAGAATACATTATTTGATTCTTTCTCCTAATTTAGATGTTAGCCAAAAAATTAACACAAAATTAACTAAAAGGGGTTTTAATCTCTTAAGCGACGGCAGGCCAATTTTGGGTATTTCTCCCAAAGAGATTGTAGACATCGTTTTAGAAATAGATGAAAGGTGTGTAATAATTCCGGCTCATGTTTGGACACCTTGGTTTTCACTATATGGTTCAGTCAGTGGTTTTGATTCCATAGATGAATGTTTTGGAGAAAACCAAAAGTATATAAAAGCAGTAGAAACAGGTTTATCCAGCGATCCAGCCATGAATTGGAGAATAGAGGAATTGACCCAAAGGAATATCGTATCTTTTGGTGATGCACATTCTCCTGCAAAATTAGGCAGGGAAGCAACAGTTCTTGAGATGGAGTATTTAAATTTCAAAAATTTACGAGAAGCGTTGTTTACAAGAAATCATCACAACAAGATTCTTTATACCATAGAATTTTACCCTGAAGAGGGTAAATATCATTTTACAGGACACAGGAATTGTAATGTAGTTTATTCTCCCAATGAAACAAAAAAACGAGGTTTAATTTGTCCTGTCTGCGGCAAAAAATTGACAGTTGGGGTAATGAGCAGAGTAGAGCATTTATCGACAATAGAGGCAGAAATAGAAACAGAAGGAGATAATTACGGGGTAAGGTGGATTGGGGAGAAAAATGCCAATCATGCTCCCTATATAATGTTGGTACCCCTTCTTGAAATTATAGCTGAAGCGGAAAAAGTAACCGCCGCTTCGAAAAAAGTAATGGGAATTTATGAATACTTAACAGGAAATTTGGGTGGAGAGTTTAATGTACTTTTTAAAACAGATCTGAAAGAAATCGAGAAACTTTCAGGAACAAGGGTATCTGAAGCTATTGCGAAAGTCAGAAAGGGAGATATTTATATTGAGCCAGGTTACGACGGAATTTTTGGTAAAGTTCGAATCTGGAATTCCACACCCGAGGCTAACAAGAGTAAACAAGCTATTGACCAAGGGGCTCTTTTTTGAAAAGATTAACTAAGGAAAGAAGGTGAGAAAGTATAAATAATATGAAAAAAGAAACAGCAGCTGCTTTATCTTATGTATTGGGACCTATTTCAGGTATTATCTTTTTAGTCACTAACAAAGATCCATTCGTCAAATTTCATGCAATGCAATCAACGATTCTATTTGTAGCATTATTTATCCTGCAGTGGATTTTAGGTTTCACGATAATTTTATTACCTTTGGTTCCTTTAGTCGGAATTATAAGTTTTGTATTATGGCTTTTGCTTATTTACAAAGCTTGGCAAGGTCAAAAATGGGAAGTTCCTCTGATTGGCAAATACGCAGTAAAATTAGCTGAAAAAGCTTAAATATTTATGTCGTCTTCTGAGGATATGATCTGGGAGATAAAGGAAAATTATGGCCTTGATTCTCCCAGAGTTTTTGAGGTAATGCTTCAAATTCCTCGTGATAAGTTTATCTCCAGAAAATATAAAAATCTTGCTTACAATGATACCCCTATATCAATAGGATTTGGTCAAACGATGAGCCAACCCTATACAGTTGCCTTTATGACGCATCTTTTAGTAGGTGTAAAAGGAAAAGAAAAAGATATTAAGAATTGGAAAGTTTTAGAAGTTGGAACGGGTTCGGGTTATCAGGCTGCAGTTTTATCCAAATTATTTAAAGAGGTTTATACAGTAGAAATAATTCCTAAGCTGGCAGAAAATGCCAAGGAAAGATTAAAGGCATTAGGTTTGAAGAATGTATTTATAAAAGTGGGAAGTGGGGAATGGGGATGGAAAGAGCATGCTCCTTATGATGCGATAATTGTAACGGCTTCGATTGAAGATGCTGTACCAAACGAACTAAACAACCAGCTTAAAATCGGGGGAGTATTAGTTATTCCGCTAGGAAAAGACGATGGCGCAACAATGACAAGATTTATAAAGAAGTCAAAAATTAAGTTTAAGAAAGAAGAGTTTGGAACATTCTATTTTGTTCCATTTGTTAAATCTTCCGATTCTTAATAAAAACTCTATTTGGAAGTGGATATTATAATAAATATTTGTTTTACGAAATGTTAAAATAACACCATGAAGTTAATAATAGGATTGGGTAATCCGGGTCCTAAATACCATAGTAATCGTCACAATGTAGGATTTTTGGTGATAGATGAACTAGCGAAAGGATTTACCAAAAAAACCTCAAATATTAATTTTGAATTTCAAAAGAAATTACAAAGTAAAATTTTGGTAACTAGTGATTTTATTCTCGCAAAACCCCAAACTTACATGAATTCTTCGGGAATTGCTGTGAGTAAGATAATTAACCAATATAAGATAGATATATCTAATCTTTGGGTTATTCATGATGATCTGGATATGCGTTTGGGTGAATATAAGATACAGAAAGGAAAGGGACCAAAAATTCACAATGGTATATTGTCGATAGAAGAAAAATTAGGAAATAAAAATTTTTGGAGAGTAAGAATTGGAGTAGATAATCGTCAAAAAATATTTAGAATTCCAGGGGAAAAATATGTATTACAAAATTTTAACGAAGACGAAAAAAAACTGGTCAATGAAACCGTAGAAAGGATGGTTGAAGTATTAATTAATGAAGGGATTTAAGATATGAATAAATCCAAAGGTTTAACAAGTATAGGAGAAGTTCTAAAAAAATTTAAGGCTGATGAGGATAAATATATTTCGTTTGAGTTTCAAAAATACGGCTATGATTTGGCAAAAGATTTAGGAGATTTAAAAAATATATCTCTTTATATAAAGCTGGCTAAAGAAACGCCGAGAGGGTTTTTGGAAGCAGCCAAGAATTTTGTTAAAGATGCATACAATGTTAAATCAAAGCCGAAGCTTTTTATGTGGAAGCTTTCGCAGTTAAAAAAAGCGAAAGCTGTTGCTTAAGAAAAGCGTAGGAAGTAAGATTTTGGATTTATATAAATTTCCTATTAGAGAAAACAATAACAAAATATGAGATTACCAATTTTAAACGGAAATTACATTGATTTACTGATAATTATTATTCTAATCTTTTTTATATCCGAAGGTATGAAACACGGATTTTGGGTTATATTGGCCGATTTTTTGTCGTTTTTACTTTCACTTCTATTATCGTTGAGGTTTTATCAAATAGCTGGGAATTTCTTAGGGAATATTTTTTCGCTTTCGCATTCGGTCTCTAATGCTTTGGGTTTTCTGATAACTGCGATAGTCGTTGAAGGGATTTTGGGTTTAATGTTCGGCAGTATCATAGCTTTAATACCGAAAAAATTTTTAAAAACTCCACTAAATAAATATTTAGCCATTGTCCCCGCATTGGGTGAAGCGTTGATTATTATTGCTTTTTTATTAACTTTACTTATAGGTCTTCCCGTTTCCCCCCTTATTAAAGCGGATATTTCAAACTCCAGAATTGGAGGAAAGATAATACAAGATACCCAAGGAGTTGAAGCAAAATTGAACGAAATATTCGGAGGAGTAGTAGAGGATTCAATAACCTATCTTACTGTTAAACCCGGAAGCACAGAGAGAGTTATATTAAGAACCCAAGTACAGGAATTAAAAATAAATCAAAGTGCGGAAACAGAGATGTTTAAGATGGTAAATGATACAAGAAGCAAAGCTGGCGTAGGTGAGCTTGCTTGGGATACAAGACTTGTTGACGTAGCGAGAACCCACGCCAAGGATATATGGGAAAGAAACTATTTTGGTCATGTTTCACCAGAAGGGTTAGATGTTGGGGATAGACTAAGTAAGGTAGGAATTAGCTATTTTATTGCAGGAGAAAACCTAGCCCTTGCTCCAACAGTTTCTATTGCCGAAACGGGTTTGATGAATTCTGAAGGTCATAGAGCGAATATATTAGAGCCTCAATTTGATAGAGTGGGAATTGGTGTTATTGATAATGGGATATATGGCGAGATGTTTGTACAGGTATTCATACAATAACTTAAATGCATAAACCTAAAAACCTAAAACCTTTTGAGAAAGTTTATGAAATAGTAAAAAAAATTCCCGAAGGCAAAGTAATGACCTATGGTCAAATAGCACTTCGACTTAACAGAATAGTTTCCCCCAAGTTAGTCGGATGGGCACTTCATGCAAATAAAGATTCCAATATTCCTTGCCACAGGGTGGTTGACAGAAACGGTAGATTAGCACCTAATTTTGCATTTGATGGCTGGCGTGAGCAAAGAAACAGACTATTATTAGAAGGAGTTAAATTTACGGATAAAATTCATGTGGATTTGAAGAAATTTCTTTTCCGCATACCTTGAACAACGGGTTTAAAAAGCGCAAAATGAATTAAACCCGATGAAGAAGGAAATATTAATTCATTTTCTATTTTTAATTTCTTTTTTTATTTTCATCACCTTAATTAAAAGTTGGCTGAAATTATTTTATTGGCCGTTTTGGATTGGTGGTTTGGTCGGCACTATTCTTCCGGATTTAGATCATTTAATTTATGTTTATTTTTTATCTCCACAAGACCTTAATTCCCAAAGAGTGAATTATTTAATAGGAGAGAGGAATATTCTAAAATCTATTGAACTTTTATATGAGACGAGATATGAAAGAGCCAAGTCTATTTTACATACAGCCTATTTCCAAATAATATTTTTGATTTTAACTTTTTTGGTTATATTTTCATCAGGGAGTTTATTCGGCAAGGGATTGGTTATGGCTTTTTCTCTTCACCTTATTATTGATGAGATAATCGATTTAAATACTTTTAATAATCTAGATAACTGGTTTAAACAGATTCCGATTGTCTTAGATAAACAAAAATACACTATTTATTGGGCAGCAAACTTAATAATTCTTTTTATATTTGTTTTTTTCCTGTAAATCTTCTTGAACTGAGATAAAAAATAAACTTTTTTGATATAATATGATTCTTGAAACATGGTGAGGTGCGAGAGCGGTTTATCCGGAAGGTCTTGAAAACCTTTGTAAGGATTTTTCCTTACCGTGGGTTCGAATCCCACCCTCACCGCTGTTGGAAAAAACCGTTATCTTCCAAAAGTTACGAAAATATGATTTCCACATTGTTAAATACTAGTAAAATATTGGATTAAGGTAAAACAAAGGAAAAGGTTATTGACTTTGAGGCTATGTTATAGTTATAGTGAAAGCCGTATGGCGACAATCAATACAACAGATGGCGATTTTGAAGTGAAAGTTCTCAAAAGCCCAACTCCAATTTTAGTTGACTTCTGGGCCACATGGTGCGGACCTTGTAAAATGGCAGATCCTGTTTTGGAAGAATTAGGAGAAACATATAAAGATAAAATTATTGTTGCAAAACTCAATGTTGATGAAAATCCCAAAATGACTCAAAATTTTACAGTGATGTCGATCCCTACTACCATCCTTTTTAAGGATGGGAAAGAAATCGGTCGCCAAGTCGGATTTTCCGGAAAAGAAGCATTTGAAAACTTAATCAAAAAAGGTATAGGAATAGGATAGGAGGTGATACAGATGGATCCAAACGCAACAAACGATCAAGGACAACAGCCAACACCAATTACGCCACCAGAGCCTCAACAGCCGGTAGGAGAGCAACCAGTTGTTCCAACAACTCCTCCTCAAGCACCTGAAGTTCCCGTAGAACCGACGCCAGTTGGTGAGCAGCCAGTGTCAACACCAGTAATCCCGACTACCGGACCTACAACAGGTAGCGAAGAACAGAAAGATCCTGGAGAAGATACAGGTGGAACACCTCCTGCAATTTAAATAAGTTTTTTTAATAACTTATAAATTATGGAAGAGGTAATAAGTTTTACTTCCAAACCAAAAGAAGGAGAACCTTGGGATGTAGTAATAATAGGTTCTGGCCCTGCTGCTTTAACAGCGGCGATATATACAACACGAGGTGCTGCTTCAACTCTAGTTATGGCAGGATCATCTTGGGGAGGACAATTAATGCTTACAACAACCGTTGATAATTTTCCAGGTTTTCCACAAGGAACATTAGGTCCTGATTTGATGTTGGCAATGAGGAAGCAAGTTCAAAGATTTGGGGCTGAATTTATTGAAGTTGATGTTAAAAATGTGGATTTCAGCAAAAAACCTTTTGAAATTCAAGCTAATTCTTCTAAATTTCTTGCTAAAAGCGTGATAATTGCCACAGGAGCTGATACAAAATGGCTGGGTGTTCCTGGAGAAGACAGATTAAGAGGTAAGGGAGTTTCTTCCTGCGCTCCCTGCGATGCTCCATTTTTTAAAGATAAAAAAGTAATTGTTGTAGGAGGGGGAGATTCTGCCATGGAGGAAACACTGGTTTTAACAAAATATTCTCCCAAAGTAACTATTATCCACAGAAGAGATGCTTTTAAAGCCTCGCAAGCTATGCAGAAAAAAATTTTTTCAAATCCCAAAATACAAGTTATTTGGGATACGGAAGTTATTGAAATTCTGGGGGAAGAAAAAATAACCTCGGTTAGATTAAAGACCAAACTAGATTCAAAACAGATAAGTGGCATAAAAAATGACGGACCAAATATTTATAATGCAAAAATAATAGCTGAAAAAGAAGGATATCTGATTTGGGAAATGCCTACAGAAGGAGTTTTTGTATCCATTGGTCATAAACCAGCAACAAATATCTTTACAAAATCTCTTGAATTGGATGAGAAAGGATATATCAAA
>DATEXQ010000009.1:0-2953 GCA_035256745.1 Patescibacteria group bacterium | reverse complement strand
TATTAACGGAAAGGTGACTCAGGCACTTCCCAACACCATGTTTAGGGTGGAACTGGAAGACGGAAGGGTTATTTTGACTACGCTTTTGGGAAAGTTGAGAAAAAGATACGTAAGAATATTTCCCGGAGACAGAGTTAAGGTTGAGATGACAAAATACGATACAGAAAGAGGAAGAATAGTTTATAAATATTAAAATATTAATATGAAAGTTGGTTCATCAGTAAAAGTAAGATGCCGTGATTGCAAAATAGTGAGACGCCGTGGCGTTATTTATGTTATTTGTAAAAACCCTAGACACAAACAAAGACAGGGTTAAGGAAAGATTTTATTATGGCAAGAATCGCAGGAGTAGAATTACAGGATAAAGACAGGCTCATTTATGCCCTTACTAATATTAAGGGGATTGGGATGTCTACATCCGGAAAAATCTTAAAAGGACTTTCAATCAGTGAAGCCAAACGGGTAAAAGATTTAACAGGAGACGATCTTACAAAGGTAACAAGCAAAGTAGAATCGTTCCTTATAGAGGGGGATCTGGTAAGGACAGTCAAGTCAAATATATCAAGATTGCAAAAAATCGGATCATATAGGGGTATTAGGCATACGAGAGGTCTGCCTGCCAGAGGCCAGAGAACAAGACATAATGCCAGAACGAGAAGGGGTAAGAGAAAAACGGTAGGAGCCTTTAAGAAGGAAGTTCTTTCAAAGATGACTACCCCAACTAAAGAGGAGAAGAAATAATATGGCTACTAAGATAAAACAAGTAAATTTAGGAAAAGTATATATTTCCGCATCTTTCAATAATACTCTGGTTACCATAACCGACGAGAAAGGGGACGTTATTGTATGGGGATCTTCGGGAAACTCGGGATTTAAAGGTACGAGAAAATCAACCCCGTTTGCAGCAACAACAGCCGTTGATAAAGTTGTTAAAAGAGCCAGAGAAGAATTCGGAGTGAAAGAAGTAGAAATATATGTTAAGGGTCCTGGGGCCGGGAGAGATGCCGCGCTTCGTTCAATAAGATCGGCAGGATTAAAAATTTCTCTTATTGCCGATTTAACGCCGATACCTCATAACGGGCCAAGACCCAAAAAGAAAAGAAGGGTGTAATTATCATGTTAAATTTCAAATTATAAATTATGGCAAGATACGCAGGACCAAAAGACAGATTAAGCAGACGCGAGGGCTTTGACCTTTTTGGCAGCGGCGCGAAACTTACAAGGTTGACTGTTCCGCCCGGAATGCACGGTCCAAAAGGTACGAGATCAAAGTCTCAGTTCGGAAGACAATTAAGGGAAAAACAAAAAGTAAAAAGAATGTACGGATTAATGGAAAGGCAATTTAGTAATTATGTATCCGATGCACTTAAAAGCAGAGGTAATACGGGTGAAAAAATGATTTCCCTTCTGGAAAGAAGGCTGGATAATGTGGTTTATAGGTTGGGATTTGCACCGTCAAGGCCATCGGCCAGACAAACAGTTTCCCATAGACATGTTTTGGTAAACGGTAAGAAAGTAAATATTCCTTCATACAGCGTAAGAACAGGTGATACAATTTCCTTGAGCTCAAAAGCGATGGAAATTCCGGCCATAAAAAAGATGTTGGAGAAAAAGGACCTTAAGATTCCGGGATGGCTTAAAAGAAAAGCTGCCGTCGGACAAGTAGTAACTGAACCAAAAAGAGATGACATTGCCGAGCCAATTTCAGAACAGGATATAGTTGAGTTTTATTCTCGATAAGATAAGAATGGAATCCTAGTTTGACAATTAGAGAGAAAACTTGAATAATATTTGGTCCCGGTGAGATTGTCTTAAAAGACTCTCTTGCAGGACCCCGTTAGACACGCTTTTGCGTAATCTAACAGGGGGGAGGAGGTGAAATAAAGTGAACGAGCCAATTTTTGAAACACAAGAAGAAAACGGAAAGGGTAATTACGCTAAATACGTAATTAGTCCCTTAGAGAGGGGTTATGGGAATACATTGGGAAATGCCTTAAGACGCGTACTTTTGACATCTCTTCCGGGAGCCTCAATTACGAACGTTAGAATATCCGGTGTTAAACATCAATTTTCGACCTTAAAGGGTATGAAAGAAGACGTTGCGGAGTTTGTACTTAATCTTAAAAGAGTTAGAGTGGCTTATTCCGGAGATAAAGTTACAAAGGCCGCTCTTTCGGTTAAAGGACCCGGAGAAGTTAAAGCGAAAGATATTCAAACTGAATCAACCGTAAAAATTACAAATCCGGAATTAGTTTTAGCCTATCTTAATAAAGACGCGACTATTTCCGCAAAAATGGAAATTGAAACCGGTTCGGGTTATTCCCCTTCTGAAGATAGAAGTACAGGCGAGATAGGAGTGATTCCCTTAGACGCATCTTTCTCTCCGGTTACAAGAGTCAATTACAGAATTGAAGAAACACGTGTGGGAAGATTGACAAATTACGATAAGTTGATTTTGGAAATTTGGACTGACGGCACAATTACACCCATAAAGGCATTATTATCGTCAGCCAAACTGTTGGTTTCCTATTTTAACCAGATTGTCAATCCTAAGAAGGTTGAAAAAAAGGAGGAAGAGAAAAAAGATGACTTGGGGCTTATCGGTAAGCTTTCGGTCGAAGAGATTAATCTTCCGACAAGGGTAGCGAACGCATTGGTAAAAGCAGGCTACGACACCGTTGAGGATTTGGTTAAAACAAAAAGAAGCGAACTTGTAAAGGTCAGGAATTTGGGTGAAAAGTCAGTCAAAATTGTAGAAGCAGCTCTTGGAGAAAAGGGCCTGCAGCTTTTGGATTAATTATTTTTTGGCTGTCACTTTATATCTTGAGCGGCATGGATTTGTCGTACAATAGTTTAGCTTTACATTTATTGTTGTAATTTACGAAGGATAAAATATGCGAAAAAGAGTATTTGGTAGAAATCTTGGAAGATCATATACTTCCAAAAAAGCTCT
>DATEXQ010000008.1:0-24784 GCA_035256745.1 Patescibacteria group bacterium | reverse complement strand
ATTATATAAAATTTCGGAAGGTATTCTTGATTATAAGTCTAAAGGTAAAAAGATCCCCAAACCAAAAGAATTACTGAAGGAGGAAATTCAACCAATTATAATCAAGGAGCCTACTACGAAAGAGGCTAAAAAGGAATCTGTTATTCCTACATCCAAACCAGAAACCCCCAAGATTATTTATTTAAATTCTAAAGAGCCTACCGAATCAAATACCCTATCTGATGAAGATAGAATTCGACTAGAAACTTATTTGGAAGAGGCTAGAAGTGATCCTAATTCATTTGTCGAAAGAAGAGTACAAGAAATAATTAAGCATGCTCCTCAAGAAATTAAAAACAATCTTTCTCCGGAACAACTGGATTACGCTGCAAGAATTGTGGTTATTGATTTCACCGACAAACTTCTGAAAATAGATAAAAATTCGATGGGTCAAGCTCAAGTTAATCTATTGGAAATCTTATCATCTCTTGCTAATCCCAACGACCCTAATTTAGTAAAAATTATCCCAGATGATAATACAAGAAAACAGCTCTCAGAAGCTGCACAAGGAATTGCTCTTGAAGAAGAATTAGATGACGTAACATCCGAAAATTTACTATCACCTGTTGTCGGACCTAATCTTTCTAGTTACTTTTACAATACACAAAAAACAAGAGACCACGAGATATCAGAAGAACCTACTGATCAAACCAACTACCAAGCAGACGTACAATCTATGATCGATTATTGGAAAGAAACCGCCAATATCAGAAATCAGGTTTATAAAGCAATCAAAAGAGGGGATCAACAATTTATAAATACATTGAGCAAACAGGGTTATGGGATGATTGTTAAACAATATTCTTGGTTAAAACCAACGACTGTAGTTAAACCAATTACAGGAGGGGTGCTCCCTTACGCGGCAGCATACGGAGCAGTTGCCGGACTTTCCCGAACAAGCTTAATTGCTCGTTGGTCTGCTTCAAACATTCCTCTTTTAACATCTGGTGTGTCAAATTTGTATCTACCTGCTGTCGCCGGTATTACTCCCGGTGCAGCTCCAGGAATTGCATGGAAAGGAGTTGGTCTATACAGACCTTTGTTTGGACCTTTTCTTAAAGAAAGTTTTGGAATAGGAAAAGCCGTTATTCTTACTGAAAAAGAACTTGTAGAAATGGTCGGAATTAGATTCGGTCCCACCAATATTGTTCTAGGTAAAATTACTTTAGGTAATATATTTTCCGAAGGCACTTCAAAGTTTATTTTACAAATCGGAAAAATACGAATATCTAGTCCTACATTAAATAAGATTGGTTCATTGGTATTTAAAGCAATATCTCCAAAAGCAGCAGCTGCAGGAACAAGTGCTGCTTTAACCGCTGGAGCTGCAGGAGGAAAAGCTGTAGGAGGAATAATGGGCTTTTTACTGGGAATTCCTGGTTGGCTTCTAACAGCAATAATTATGGTAATTGGTGCAATTATCGATTTTGTAAGAAAAAATTGGTCCAAAATTAAAGTCTGGCTTAAAGAAAATGCACCTGTTTTATCAATTCCTGTTGGACTACTTGCAGCTCGTAGTCTCTATCGTTTTTTCAGAAGAACTAGACTATTTCGTCGTTCCAAACTTTTTAAAATAATAACCGAGCTTACTCTGGATGTTATCGTTAAACCTTTGATAATAGGTTTTTGCATAATATTGTTTCTGATAGTCACCATTTACATAATTAATACAAGCGGTTATGTTGTTCCCCGTTCTCAATATTCTGGAGCGGAAGGAGATTGTATAGATAATGTTACAGGAGGTACCCCACCTGAGGTGACCGGTGTTATTTTTTCTAGTGATAACCAATTTGCCTTTCCAGTTGCTCCTGGTGCAGCAACAAACTACGCCTGCTATCACTGGAATCACAAGAAGAATGTTGATATTTTTCCTCAATCAGAACATCAACCATTAGTAGCCTATACAAACGGAACAATATCTTATATTAATATTTGGAAAAACGATTTTTCTGCAGCGGGTGGAAATTATATTATTTTAACAGGAGACGATGGAAGAAAATATTTATATTCACACAATTGTCAAATATTCGTAACCCAGGGTCAACACGTAAATAGCGGTCAAATTATAGCTACAACCAACACAACTGGAAACGCACACGGTGAACATGTACACTTCGGAATAAGCACCTCCGGTTTTGACTTAGATGGTGCAGGTGATATCTGTCCTCAGGCAGATTTTGAAGACAAATTTAATCTGGGAAATTGTACAGATCCAAATCAATTATGTATTTGATAAAAACTCTATATCTTAAAATAAAAACAAATAAAGTATTTTCTGTGGGTATTTTAGTCTTTTTCTTTTTATTAATACTTCTTCTTATTAGAAATTTAATACAGAAACAATATCTTCTACTAATTAATGTTCAACCTTCTGGAGCCGAAATTCTTGTCGATAATAAATATTCATCCGAAACAAACTTTTCTAAGAAAATGTCTAAAGGTACTCACAAAATCGTTGTTTCAAAAATAGACTATAAAACCGTAGAAAAAGAAGTTGATCTTAAAAGTGATACAAATATTGAAATAGCGTTGGAGACCATTAAAGGAGGTATTACCCAAATCGAACTTAAAAAAATGGAGGCTGTATCTCAAACATTTATTTCTAACGTCAACTTATATTCCAATGGTATTTTAATAGCATATGATGTCAACAGTTCTCGGCTTGTTTCTATAATAGACGATAAAATCAACACTCTTTATAAAGGCAATCTTGCTTTTTATTCATATTCTGAACCCTTAATTACTTTTATTGATCGAAAAAATATTAACGAAATTTTAATTTTTGACACTCTAACAAATAAAGTAATACAAAAAATAGATGCTAAAAGTATTGTGCCAATTATGTATGCCCAAATGGGAATGAACAACAAAACTATTTTTATTGTTGGAAAATTTGATTACAAAACAAGGACTTCTGCTCTTTTAATAGCAGATACAACTAATTTTCAACCCAAAGAAATAGTGAAAATTAAAGCTTCTAAAATTGAGGTTGTATCTGAAAATCTTTTACTTATGTTTGATAAGATTGACGCTATCGATACAAGTAAAATTACCATTTTTGATATTAATCAAAATAAAACATTATTGTCTATTACGGGTAATAATTATGCCGTCTCTCCAGGTAAAAAATTCATGGTTATTCAAAAATCTGACTCTTTAACCATTATCGATTTAAACAATTTCTCTCAAAAATCAATACCCTCTGAATTCTCCGAACACATTGTATGGACAAGCGATGAGGTTTTGCTAATTATTAAGGCTCAACAAAACAAGATTCAATTCTTTGGTTTAAATTCTACTTATCTTACCAGGTACCCTATTAAATTTACCAATCCTCCAACCAACATAACTGTTCAGGAAGTGATTGGAATATCAAACAATACACTATATTTACTTGATAAAAACGGTTTTCTTAACAAAATCACTTTATCCTTTTAATGTCCATTAATCTTGAAGCTTTACAGGCATTATTAAATGTAAGAAATTGCTGTTTTTAAGATCTTTAAAAACAGCAGGAGAACTTGAACCCGAAAATTCGATACTTACATCTTCTTCCTCAATAGCTTGTAAAATTTCTTCTAAAAAGCGGTAGTTAAAAGCAATATCTAAATCTTCTCCATCGATTTTTGCTTCTATTTTTGTTTTTTGTCTCCCTGATAATTGGCTTTCTGTACTAAATTCTAATTTCCCTTTTTTTATGCTCAATTTAACTATATTTGCAGAATCTCTTGCAAAAACAGATGCTAATTTTACTGCCTGAATCAAATCATCTTTTTCTGCTAATATTTTAAGCATAAAATCCTTGGGAATAATTTTCTGATAATCCGGGAACGCCCCTTCCAATACTCTCGAAGATAAAATAATATTTTCCGATTTAAACACAGCTTGATTATTTGGTTCATCGAAGTAAAATTCAATATCACCATCTGATGGAAGCCTGGTTAATTCTCCCAAAACAGCTTTGGGTAAAATAATCTTAAAACTTTTCGTAATCGAGTTCTTTTTCAGCACAACCTGAGAAAGTCTATATCCATCGGTTGCGACTAAAGTTAATTCCCCTTTTTTACAAATAAACAAAACCCCTGTAAGAATTGGTCTTGTCTCATCAGATGAGACTGCAAATAAAACCAAAGACAATGCTTTCGCTAATTCATCTTTAGGAATAGACAAATCTACTTTTTCCATTTTTTTGGGAATAGAGGGAAAATCCAAGGCATTCATACCCGAAATAGTTGATTCAAATTCACTATTTGTAATATTTAAATTCTCTTCTTTGGAAACCAGATTTATTTGTTCCGGATTTAAATTGGTTACAATATCTGTTATTATTTTGGCGGGTATTGTAATATCGCCTTCTGTTTCAACTTTGGCTCCAATAGCAATATTTATTGAAATTTCCAAGTTTGTTGAAGAAATAAGTAATTTACTTTTCTTTGATGACAATAATATATTACCAAGAACCGGAAGTTGCGCCTTAGCAGATGCAAACCTATTAGCCAAACTTAATGCTTTCGATAGTTCTTCTTGTAAAACTTGAAGCTTCACAGTAGTCAGAGTATAAAAGTGAAAAACAAAAAGAGCAATAGGAATTACATTTTTTTAGAATTAATTTATTAGATATTTATTCTTTTCGTATTTACTTAATTGAATAGTAGTACTAGTAGTAGGTAGTGTTGATAAGTGGATATCTACTCTCATTTAAGCTCAAACTTAAATGTTTATATTAAATGTAAGTGGAATGTGGATAAAATTGGGGATAAATCATTAAAATTTGTGGATAAGTGGATATAAGTTGGATATTATCCTCAAACCTTGTTTTTTATCCCCTCGATATCCTCACGTATTTGCACATTGTTTGAGACTAAAGTGGTAATTTTATCAACAGCATGCATAACCGTAGTATGATCTCTATCTCCTACCACCCTTCCTATTTCTTCATACGGCATACCAAGGGAGGTTCTTAATATGTACATATGAATTTGCCTGGGAAGCGCAAACGAACGTATCCGAGATTGTCCCAACAAAGACCTTTTTCCTATCGAAAAATGTTTACATACGGCATTTAGAATCTCATCAGGGGTTTTTTTATTGTCTACTTTTTCACTATCATTTTTCCCTAAAATGGACTTAATTAGCTCTTCTGAAATAGCTATCTTTTTTAATTTTGCCTCCGAAAATAGACGAACCAAAAAACCTTCTATTTTTCTGGCAGAATCTAAGTTTCCGGAAGCAAGTTGTACAAGATCCATAGGAAGATCAATGCCTTTTTCCTTGGATTTGATTTGAATAATGGCACATCGCAGTTCAAAATCGGGTGGAGAAATATCAACAATAAGACCCGCTTCAAACCTGCTTCTTAATCTCTCTTCCAGTTTTGAGATATCAGACGGGGGTTTATCAGAAGTAAGGATTATCTGTCCCCCTGCTGCAACGATTGCATTAAAAGTATGAAAAAATTCTTCCTGAACCGCATCTTTTCCGGCAATAAATTGAATGTCATCTATAAGAAGGGCATCCAATTTTCTGTATTTGTTTCTGAAGTTTTGTGTTGTCTTCTTCCTAATACCCTCTACAATGTCATTGGTAAAATCCTCACCTGTACAAAGAAGAACTTTTTTATCAGCTCCTTTTTTAAGTATTTCATATCCGACAGAATTCATTAGATGGGTTTTTCCTACTCCAACACCACCCCAGATGAAAAGTGGGTTATAGGCAGTACTGGGATTTTGTGAAACCGCATCGGCTGCAGCCCAAGCCATTTGGTTTGATGAGGATACGGCAAAATTGGCAAATGTATAATTTTTTCTTAAACGAGAATTCTTGATTTGTGAATCTAAGTTAGTATCGCCATTTTCTTGTTCAAACAAAGGTGAAGGAACATTATTGTTTATTTTAGGATTAGGATTTGCCTTTACTATAAAAATTAATTCACATTTATTACCCAGAATACTTGAAAGTGAATCCTGAATTAATCCATAATACCTGCTTTCTATGGTTGTTTTTACAAAGGGTGAAGGACATCCTACCTCGACAATATTTTTGTCATCCACTTTGTCCAATTTCGTTAAGTGGGTTTGGGAGAACCACGTTGTAAATATAGCTGGAGATACAGAAACCTTGATGTTTTCTAGAAAATCTTGCCAGATTTGTTTTTTTTCTATACTTTCCATATTAATAAACATTACGCATTGCAAATAGCTTAAGAGGGCAAGAAAGTTTTATAAGTCGAAGTTTTACTTTTATGCTAATTGTTTTTTACGTTATCCAATATTTATAAAAGTTATCCACAATTAGTCAACCCCCAAAATAACCGAAACTCTTTTTGATTCTAGTTTTACATGTTATAATTTCGTATGCCAAAAAGGACTTATCAACCAAGTAAGATTAAAAGAGTCAGGAAATTTGGTTTTAGAAAAAGATCAAAAGGAAAAGTGTTGGCTAAAAGAAGGATAAAAGGAAGAAAAAAACTCATACCTTAAAAAGGAATCTATGTTGCCCAAGAAGAACAGATTATCTGCAAAGGATAATTTCGCTAGAATAAAAAAAGAGGGTAAAATCTTTCAAGCCGAAAGTTTTTCAGCAGTTTTATATAAGCGAGAAGACGACAAACCCATTAGAATTGGAGTAATAGTCTCTAATAAGATAAGTAAAAGTGCAGTTGCTAGAAATAGAATAAAAAGAATTCTTAAAGAAATTTTACTTCCAAACATTGCGCTTCTTAAAAAAGGATTTAGCTTGATATTTTTAGTAAAAAGGAAGGTAATACTTAAGACAAAAGAGGATTTAAGTATGGACATGACGATACTTTTAAAGAAAATGAATTTAAACAATGAAAAAAATAACTAGTTTCTTAACATTTATTTATAAGTCGACGGTTTCTAAGTTATTAAAATTGTTATTTGGAGGAGGTTGTAGATTTGAACCTACCTGCAGCGAATATGTTAATATAGCTATCCAAAAGTACGGAATCATTAAGGGAACTAAAATTTCTTTCTTAAGATTGATTAAATGTCATCCTTTTTCAAAAAGTTTTGGTTGGGACCCTATTCCTTAATTTATGTTTGAAACAATACTTATTCAACCATTGGCAAACGGCCTTATATTTTTTTACAAAATATTAGGCAGTAATTTGGGAGTTGCAATAATAGGATTTAGCGTGTTTTTAAGATTTGCTCTTAACCCTTTAACCAAACCCTACATGAAGTCGATGCAAAAAATGAAGGAGTTGGCACCGCAGCTTGAAAAGCTAAAAAGAAAATATAAAGGTGACAAGATAAAATTTGCAAAGGCTCAAGCAGATTTTTATAAACAAAATAAAGTAAGTCCTTCAGCCGGATGTCTTCCCTACCTTTTGCAAATAGTGGTTTTAATAGCATTTTTTAATGTATTTACGAGAACATTAACGCCAGGAGGAAATATAGCAGAAAATTTTAATAAACTTCTTTACGAACCATTAAAGTTTTCTCAAAACCAAATAGTTAATACAAAATTTATATATTTAGATGTAACAAAACCGGATGTGTTTCATATTCCTTCAATTCCTTTTAAACTACCAGGACCAATCTTAATACTCGCAGCTTTAATTCAACTCTTTTCGTCTAAATTAATGGTGCCAGTTGTTAAACAAGAACAAAAATTTGCCAAGAAAACAAAAGAAGCTACTGATGATATACAAACAGCAATGCAAAAATCAATGGTTTACACTTTCCCTTTATTTACCATTATTTTTGGAATGAGCTTTCCTTCAGGACTCGCTCTTTATTGGTTGCTTTTTTCTTTGTGGCAGTTTCTACAGCAATATCAAAGTAATGGTTGGGGTGCGCTAGAACCTTGGATAAAACGCATTGGTTTGTTAAAATCGAAATCGTAAAAAAAATGGCAAAAACAAAAGACAAGAAGGAAACAAAAGACATAGAGTTGGTTAAAGATCATGCAAAAAAACTTTTGAAGCTAATGGGTTCTGAAGCAGATGTTGAAGTTGTTGAAGACGTAGAAAACAACGCTATTAAAGTAAATATAATTACGGAAAACGAAAGAGGTCTTCTTATTGGAAATCACGGTGAGACGCTAACTTCTTTTCAAGCTGCACTAGGAATGGTATTAAAACAAAAAATCGGGGAGTGGAGAAGAATAACAGTAGACATTGGCGATTGGAGAGAAAAACAAGAGGAATATCTTAAAAACTTAGCAATTCAAACAGCGGACAGAGTAAAAGAAACAGGTAATCCACAATCTTTATATAATTTAAATCCCTCTCAAAGAAGAATAATTCATGTAGTCTTAAGCGAAATTGAAGGTATAGAAACAGAATCGACAGGGGAAGGCGAAGAACGATATTTGGTTGTAAAACCTTCTAAGAAAAAATAAATGTGGGCTTTTTCGGAAAAAATAGAAAAATAATACAAATTGTTGGTTTTCTTCTTGAAAAAACATTTCAAATCTTCGTATTTTTAATTCCAAGCCAACTTGCTTTACACTTTTGGCCGAAATGGGCATTTGTTTACGGTATCCGTATAGATTATCTTGCACCCAGCATATATTTTAGCGATATTTTAATTTTAATAATCTTTTTTCTGTGGCTTATGGAATTTTTATTAAACAGTAGAAGTATAAAGTTTATAAAAAGCAGTTTATATCTAATACCTTTATTAATTTTAGCAATCTTAAATATTGGTTTTGCCACTAATTATTATTTAGCGATCTATAAATGGTTAAAGTTTGTAGAATTAATCTTGTTAGGTATTTTTATAATTCAATATAAAAAATTTGAAATTAAAAAATGGATTGTACAACCTTTGTCGTTTTCTATAATTTTTTTCGTAATCATAGGATTAATTCAATTTGTAAGAAGAGAAACCATAGGGGGAGCCCTTTATTTTTTGGGTGAGAGGACATTTTCTATTTATACACCGGGAATTGCTTTAGTAGAATTGTTCGGTAGACAGTTAATGCGAACCTATTCGACCTTTCCACATCCAAATTCATTAGCTGGATTTATGGGAATTTCTATTCTACTTATTTCATTTTGTGGTAAGAGAATAAATAGAAATATTTATTATTCCGCCATATTATTTGCTTTGCTTGGAATATTAATTTCATTCTCAAAAACTGTATTATTAACCCTTTGTATCATCGGAATAATTTGGCTTTTAACTAAGAAGCTAAAAATAGAGAATATAGTTGGCAGATTAACTTTAATTTTATTAATTGTCGGAAGTATTCTTCTTTTGATGTTAAGAATAAATGTTTTAACACCCCGAGTTAATAATATAGAAAATATATACCAAAGAATTTCTTTAATAGATACTTCAAGAGAAATTATTAAAGCAAAACCTTTTTTTGGTGTAGGTTTTGGTAATTTTATAATTAACATTCCGAACTATTCGCAAGACAATTCTTGGATTTTACAACCAGTACACAACATTTATCTGTTACTATTTACAGAAACTGGTTTGGCGGGGATTATTATTTTTTTTATTTTATTTGTGAAAGTTGTTGACAAGACAAACTCACTTAGAAAAAGGAATTCTTTATATTTATTATTATTTATTTTACTTACCGGTTTTTTTGATCATTATTGGTTAAGTATTCAACAGAATCTTCTTTTAGAAGTTATAGTTTTTGCTATGATATTACGAGAGGATATAAATTTTACATAAAAACATGGAAGAACTAAATATCTATTGCGACGGAGGGGCAAGAGGAAATCCTGGACCTGCTGCATCTTCATTTATCGTTTTGGTAAACGGAAAGGAAATTCATAACGAGTCGAAATTTTTAGGTGAGACTACAAATAATGTTGCGGAATACAATGCTGTACTAATGGCTTTTAAATGGTTAAGTCAATATTTAGAAAAAAATAAATATTCTAAGGTAATATTTTTTCTTGACTCTCAATTGGTCGTTAAACAGTTAAGAGGTTTTTATAAAATAAAAAGTGAAAGGTTAAGACCTTTAATACTTACTATCAAAAAAATGGAAAATATTTTAAATGAGAATATTTTTTATACTTATATTCCAAGAAATAGGAATCGTCGGACGGACTTCTTAGTAAATAAAATTTTGGATGAAAAAACGAGGCAAATTTCACGTCCTCGTAATTCTGAAAAAAATATATGACCGCTCCCACTTGAAAAATAATTCTTTTCAAGTGGCCGACTTACCCCTCTTAAATAAAAGAAATTGAAAAGTTTCGGTAATTAACATAGCATAAATCTATGGATGAACCTTTTAGCCTTGAAGAGTTCGATAGACCAACAGTATTTTTATTTTCAGAACCAGAAGGATTAGCAATAAGTATATTAGAAAATCTCCTGGCGAATTACTGCCGTGTAAATGTTTTTACAGATAATATTTCTGATTGGAAATCGTTATCCTCGCACCTAAAAGAAAATATAAATTATTCAATCAATAGTTACGATCAACTAAATATAAAAGAGAATATTAACTATTTACTCTATGAAAGTACTTTATTTTCAAAAGTTGATAGTAAAAACAAGAAATTAATATTTGAAAAAGAAAAGGAGAAATTATCAAAAGCACTAGAAATTATTAAAGAAAAAGAAGCAAGGGGTCTTTTTCTCTTTCCCAATAAATGTTTGAGAAATGATCACAAAACATTGAAAGAATTAATCGAAAAACTTTTGATTAATATACCCACAAACGTTGAGGTTATATATTTAGACCCTCCTATTGGTCCAAGAATGCTTTTAACAAAAAGATTTCTTATTTCTAGATACTTAAGAGGAAAGATATTAGATGAAGTAATAGATAAACCTTCAACTAATGAGATATTAAACCCAATTTATATTGCGGATGCTGCCAGAAATATAGTAAAAAATCTTTTTTCATTCAGTTTTCCTGGAAAAGATATGGTTCTGCTGGGTAAAGAGGTTTCTTTAAGTGGAGCGGAAGTATTGATGGAAATTAATAATAATCTTCTATTGAAGACAGAGGAAGAATGGATTGAAAACGATGGGAATGTAAGGGAAACAATAATAAGTGATAAATCTTTAAAGGAAGCTATCAAGTTGGCAACTGATTGGTTTGCCAAATCAAAGCCAAGTTTTTTGATAGAAGAATATGTAAAAAATGAATATCAAGAAACCCTTGAGATTGAGCAAAACAGAAATCAGCAATACCCGGAAAAAATATTGATACTTAAAAAAGAACCAAACAAGAATATTGAAAAGAAAAATAAAATATCTTTAAATAATAAAGGCAAAAAAGAAAGGAAATTGGGAAAACTAGTTACAAGAGTGCCAATAACTCTTTTCCTAGCCTTAGTTTTACCGGTAATACTACTTATCATATCTACGTTTGGGGTTTACTTAGGACAAACATTTTTACTGAAAGGAAATTTAAGTTTTGCTAAGAATATTTTTTTAATCTCTTCTGCTTCCTCGAAAGCATCAACTTATCTTTTTTCACTGTATTCACATATTCCAGTCACCGATAAAATATTTTCATCTGGAAAAGATGATGCATTGTTTATAAACAATGATTTACAAGTACTGGTTAAACTTGCAGATGTGTATGAAAGATCGGGTGAAATGTTAAATAAAGTGATGGGGGATTCTCCTTATGATATTGTATATTTCTCCAAAGATCTTTCGCTTGACCTTGACTCTTTATATAGAGAAATATCTTTTTTAGAGGGTGAATATAAAGAACTTAACAGTCTGGGTGCAGTATATATAAAAAGAATTACAAAAAACATTGATTTAACTGGAAAAAGGGATATTGTTGTGAAAATAAAACTTTTGGTCGATTTACTACCAAACCTATTAGGTCAAGATACTCCAAAAACCTATCTTATACTTCTTCAAAATAATTTTCAGTTAAGACCAACGGGAGGTTTTATAGAAACCATTGCCCTCTTAAAATTTAATAAAGGTCGCGTGGTTGATACTAATATTATGAATGTATATTCGGTAGACGAGCAACTAAAAGGTAAAGTAGAACCCCCTGAGGAAATAAAAAATTATTTAGGACAAGAAAATTGGTATTTAAGGGATTCAAATTGGGATCCTGATTTTCCCTCTTCAGCACAAAGAGCAGAATGGTTTTTAGAAAAAGAAATAGGGGAGTCTGTAGATGGGGTTGTTGCTATAGACTTGAAGTTTATTAAAGATTTATTAAAGATTACAGGAAAGTTGAACGTTCAAGGTTTTAATCAAGCTTTAGATGAAAATAACTTTTACGAAATGATTCAAACACAAGCTAACAAAGATTCAGCTTCTAATAACGTCGGTAATAATTATTATCCAGGATTAATGCAGGAAGTATTTAATAAAATAACTTCCTTTGATAAGCAAAACAATTTAATTTTTAACGCTATTCTTTACCAAGAATTAAGCGATCGCCATATTCAGGTGTTTTTACATGACAACAAAGGTCAGAAAACCGTTTCTGATTTGGGGTGGGATGGCAGTATCAATTACCCTTTATGCGTAATAAATAATTGCTATTCGGATTGGCTTTCTGTGATAGAGACGAATGTTGGGGCAAATAGTGCAAATTATTTTATTGAAAGTGAGGGAAAATTGACTAATAAAATTAAAGAAAAGCAGATTGTTAGAACAATGACATTAAGCTTAAAAAACAATGCGAATCCAGCCCTGGGTTATAAAGGAAAATATAGGACCTATATTAGAATATATGTACCAGAGGGAAGTGTTTTCGCTAAAGTGAATGATCAAGGGGTTGGGGATATGAAATCCACCTATCCATTGGTTAAAAACATTGAAGGATATATAGAGGCAGGATTTTTTACAGAAATTCTTCCTGGTCAATCTAAACAAATAACATTCGAGTGGAGTGGAAATCATAATTTGAATTTTAGCCAAAATGGAGAATATCTTTTTTATTGGAGAAAACAAGCGGGACAAGATGTTTTAAATGCAGATGTCGTATTGGAGTTTCCTCAAGGGATTAATTTTGAGGCAATAGATCGTTTTTCCTTGACCAGAGCAAATGTAATTGAGTATAATACAACGTCTAGTTCGCGAGACATCGTCTCGCGAATTTCTTTCAGAAAATATTAATATAATGGTAAATTTGATACTTAAAGCCGAAAAAAGGGAAATAACAGGAAGAAAAGTAAATCGTATGAGAAAAGAGGGAATCCTTCCTGCGAACATTTATGGAAAAAATATTAAGTCAGTTTCTTTGATGGTAAAAGAAAAAGATTTTGAAGACATGTTTAAAAAAGCTGGAGAAACAAGCTTGCTTCAGATAGAATTAGGTAAGGAAAAAAGACCGGTTCTTGTACACAATGTACAAATGGACCCCTTAAGCGATAAACCAATTCATGTAGATTTCCTTCAGGTTGACCTTAAGGAGAAAGTAACGGCTGAAGTTCCAGTTGAATTGGTGGGGGAATCACCAGCAGAAAAACAGGGATTGGGGACTGTTGTTCAGTATATACAAGAAATTGAAGTCGAAGCTTTACCAATGGATCTTCCAGAAAAATTTGAGGTGGACATTTCAAACTTGATTGAAGTGGATAATGCACTGTTTGTTAAGAATTTAAAGGTCGATAAGAATAAAGTAGAAATCAAGAACGACATGGAAGTAATTTTAGTCAAAGTTGAAGCCATTAAAGAAGAAGTAGAAGAAGTACCAGTAGCTCCAGTTCCTGAAGGTGAAGAGGGTGTAGTCCCCGAAGAGACACCTGAAGGTGAAGAGCCTAAAAAGGAAGAAGTACCCGTTCTTCAAAAAGAAGAAGAGAAAAAAGAATAATTTACTTAATTTCTTCTTCCAACTTTTTAATTACATCAGAATTGGGATCAATTTCTTTTGCTTTTAATAAAGTTTTAGTAGCCTCGTCGTTTTCAGAGTTTGCTATTTGAATTTTTGCCAGTTCTATTATCCCGGGAAAATAATTGGGGTTTGATTCTAAATAATTTACCAAAAATTCTTCTTCATCTGGTTTTTTGTTTTCTGCCGAAAGAACTTTACTTTCTTTTGAACCATCAAAATAAACTTTCAAATTCAAAAAAGAAATTGTAAGAAGAAAAACCAAGATGGAAGAGACAAGTATGAATAGGTGGAATTTTTTAACCATTGATTTAGGAAGTTCTTTTGTAGTTTAATAATAACATGAGTGACGATAATCCAACCAGCTCTGTTAATCCACAGGATGAGTTGACAAGAATTAATGAAATCGCAAAAGAGGAAAAAGATCCAAACGTTGCAGCCATTAATACGAGTGTTCAACCGGAAATAAAAAATGTAGACGTTGACCAACCTCCGGCAGTACAGCCTTCTTTTCAGCAAGAAACAAAGACGGAAACCAATAATACGCCTTCAAATTTACCACTTGGGGATAATAATAAATCATCCAAAACACTAATAATAATTGCCGTAGTATTTTTTGTTCTATCTTTAGCTGGTATTGGCCTTTACTATATGGGTATAAAAAAAGTTTCTAAAGAAACTACAGAAATTCCTACTCCTATTCCTACCGAAGTTTCCACACCAACCGCAACTGCTAATCCAACCGAAAATTGGAAGACTTATACTTCTCCTGAAAAATTCTCCTTTAAATACCCATTAGAAGCAAAAGTACAAGAGGACAATAATTTAGTTTCTCTTAGTATTTGGGGTCCAACTCAAAAAGAAGGTACGGAATTTTATGACGGTATTTCTTTAAGTTTTAAAATTGGAACTTTACCCAAAGGGAAAACTTTAAAGATTGTTGCGGATGATTCGTTAAAAGCACAAACACAGTCTGGAGATGTGAAGATTTTAGAAAACGTTCTTCCTTATAAGATGGGTAATTTAGAAGGTTATAGTTTTACTACCGAAGGATTGGGTAAGTGGATATCGATATATCTTCAAGATCCATTAAAAGATTCAAGTTATGTCGAAATTACGGAAATGGTTGCTGACCCAACCAAAAAAGGTTTTGAAGAAGCCAAAGACCTAATCCTTTCTACATTTATATTTTTACAATCAACAGCTACTCCTTCGGCAAGTCCAACTTCAAGTCCTTCAGCCAGTCCTACTGCAACTCCTTAAGCTTTTATTTTGTAGGCCAGGAAGCATTTATGAGTAAATCTTTTTTTTCTTTGGCAAAACCAATAGACCAAATTGCTTCTGTAACATAGGGCATAAAAGGATGAAGGATTTTAAGAGAATTTAAATAAACATATTCTAGAGTTGGTTGGGCTTCTTTTCTTCGAGATTTAATGCTTTCGATGTATTTATCGGCAAACTTGTGCCAAACAAAATCGTATACAATTTCAGCTGCAGTATTTAATTTATATTTATCAAAGGCTTTAGATACTTTATTGGTCGTAGATTTTAGTTCTCCCAATATCCATTTGTCTTCTGGATTTGAAGTTTTTGGAATGGGGAATTTTGAATTTTGTTTATTCGGTTTGCTTTGGAAAACAAAACGACCTATATTCCAAATCTTGTTCGAAAAGTTTCTCTGACCCCTAATATTTTCTTCGGATAAAGACACATCGTTTTCAACCAATGCTCCCCAAATTAAACCCATCCTCAAAGCATCGCAGCCATATTTCTCAATCATTTCAAGGGGATTTATTACATTACCTTTAGATTTAGAAATTTTTTGTCCCTCCCGATCTCTTACTAGCCCGTGCAGAAGAATATCTTTAAACGGAACTTCGCCAGTTGCATAAAGACCTAGCATTATCATTCTTAAAACCCAGAAGGGGAGTATGTCGTAAGCGGTTTCCATAATGGAAGTAGGATAAAAATAATTAAAATCTTTTGCATTTTTATATATATTTTTAGAAATTGGTAATTGGTAATTGGTAATTTTATCCGACGACAGAAGAGTGGCATACGGCCATTGACCCGATGAAAACCAGGTGTCAAAAGTGTCGGTATCTTGAACCAATTTATCGTATCCACAATTATTGCAACTTTTTGGTTTTTCACCTTCAGTAATTGTCCAATTCAGGCATTTTTCGCATTTAAAAGCTGGTATTCTTATTCCCCAGACAATTTGTCTTGATAGATTCCAATCCCTTAAGTTTTTCAACCAATGAATTGCAATCTTTTCAAATTTTTTAGCTGTGAATACTACTTTTTTGGTTTTGATAGCAGACAGTGCAAGTTTTGCCAGAGGTTCAACTTTTACGAACCACTGTTCGGAAACTCTTGGCTCAATAATACCTTTATCTTTGTAGCAAACAGCTACCATATGATGGATGTTTTCGATTTTTTTAATTTTTCCAAGATTGTGCAAATCCTTGACCACTTCTTCTCTTGCATTGGCAACCGTTAAACCTATATATTTTTCAGGTGTATTTATCATTCTTCCTTTTTCATCAATAACACCAATTGTCGGAAGGTGATTTTTTTGTCCGATTTCAAAATCAACAGAGTCATGAGCAGGGGTAATTTTCAAAGCTCCTGTTCCAAAATCAATATCGACAAGTGCATCTGCTATTATGGGTAACTCTCTTTCGACAATAGGAAGAATTGCATTTTTACCTATAAGTTTTTGGTAGCGGGAATCTTTGGGATTAACTGCAACAGCGCAATCAGCAAATATTGTTTCAGGTCTTGTGGTTGCAATGCTAACGGAACCGTAATCAAGGTAATAGAGTTTATCATCTTTTTCTACTGTGTCGGTTTCTAATTGCGAATATGATGTTCCGCAACGTGTACAGTAATTGACGATTCTTTCCCCTCTATAGATTAATCCATCGTCAAAAAGCGCCTTAAATGTTTTGTAAACAATTTTTATGATATTGGCATCCAAAGTGTATTTTTCTCTGGTCCAATCGCAAGATGCACCTAAAGCTTTTAATTGATATTCGGTATTACCCTTATACTTAAGAGAGTATTCTTGGATCATCCGGTAAAGCGTGTCGTCATCATAATCAAAACGACTTTTTCCGTTTTTAGCTAATTCTTTTTCAAATACATATTGAGTTTCTATTCCTGCATGGTCGGTTCCAGGAAGCCATAAAGTTACTTCACCTTTCATTCTGTGATAGCGGGTGATTACATCTTCGACAGTTACAAAACGGGCATGACCTATGTGTAGATCTCCATTCGCATTGGGGGGAGGCATTATCATGCAAAAAGATTTTTTTGCTTTATCTATTTGTGGAATAAAACTACCGGATTTTTCCCAAAGATTGTAAATATCGCTCTCGAATTTTTTATGGTCCCAAACTTTATCCATGGCCAAATTATAGCAGTATTGGAAGAAATTTATATACTGTCGATTCTGAATTTTGGCAATCTGTCTATTTTAGGAATATCTTTGAATTTTAAGTAATTCCCTCTTTGGTAAGAAAAATAGCCTGCAACTCCAATCATCGCTGCGTTATCTTGAAACAAAGCCTTAGAATAGGGAAAATGAATTATTAAACCTTGTTCTTTTGACATTTTTCTCAAAAGCTTACGAAGGTATATATTGGCTCCAACACCGCCTCCGACAAATAAATCATGAATTTTAAAATCCGAATTGTGAATAATAAAAGTAAATACACGAATAAGGTGAGTAAAAGCTGCATCTTGATATACCAAGGCAAGATTTTGGATGTCGGTTTTAGAAAGTTGCCCTTTTTCTTTCTTAATTTTTTCAACCAGCCTGACTAGAGCTGTTTTAAGCCCTGAATAGCTGAACCTATTTAGGTTTTCGCGTCCCAGCATTGGAATGGGTAGGGGATAGGAGTTTTTTTTGCCATCGCGGGCAATCTTTTCAAGAATAGCTCCTCCCGGATAACCCAAACCCAAAAGTCTTGCACCTTTATCCAATGCTTCCCCCAGAGCATCATCTACGGTATTGGCTAAAATCTTATAATAGCCCAATCTTTCGGCCAATATAACCTGTGTCGTTCCGCCGGAAACCACCAATCCCAAAGCAGGAAATGGATTATCGATAATTGAAAATTGCTCATTTTTTGACTGCGCAAAAGAGCTAAGGAGATGTCCTTCTATGTGGTTTACCCCAATTATTGGTTTGTTATATTTAATTGCCAGTTCCTTGGCTTTATCTATTCCAACACCTAAAGCAATAGCAAGACCGGGTCCAACAGTAACAGCTATGGCATCTAAATTTCTAATTTGTAATTTAGAATTCTGAATTGCTTTATTTATCACCCAATCGATTCTTTCTTTATGTTCTCTTTGGGCAAGAGAAGGATAAACCCCACCGAACTTTGCATGAAGAGATGCCTGAGACCAAACAATATTGGAAAGTACTTTTACGCCTTCTGTAACTGCCGAGGAAGTTTCGTCGCAAGATGTATCTATAGCAAGAATCTTGGTTTTGGTATTTGTTGTCATTAAATTACTCCCCACGACATTAATCTCTCATTTTCCTTGCCGTTTGTTGGATACCCTATTTTTACCCAGACAACAACTGCTTCATCGTTATATTTTCTGATTATGTCGGAGACTTTTTCAGCCCATTCAATTGCGAGAATAGATTTACCAGTAATCATTTTGTTAACACCCAAATCTTCAAACTCACCTTGAGTTAGTATTCTCCATACATCAATATGTACCAATTCATTCTTTCTATTTCCCGATTTATAATTCAGTATTAGATCATAAGTAGGTGATACTATTTCTTCGTTTATTCCCATGGTTTTTGCCAATCCTTTAGTAAAAATAGTTTTTCCTGCACCCATAGGTCCTTCAAGCGCAAAAATTATAGCTCTTTGACCAAGGTGTTTTTCGTATTTTTGATATAGCTCTTTGGCGAGATTTTGAGTATCTTCCTCGCTTCTTGATAAAACCTCATTTTTATCCTTTATTTTTATATCTCCTTGTCTTAGAACAATGGGGTCATCTAAAGTCGTATCGATAACAGTAGAAGGTTCTTTATGAGGTAATTCACCCGCATCAATAATTAAATCTATTAACCCCTTTTGTTTTAAAGATATATTTTGGAGAATATCCTTAACCTTATAAGGACGTTTTTGATAAGAGGCATTGGCAGATGTTGCTGTAATAGGTTTGCCTAATACCTTAATTACATCAAGAACTAATTGATAATCGGGGATTCTTATTCCAAGAGTACCTTTTTCGGATTCTACCCCTTGGGCAACTTTATGTTTTCCTTTTGAAACGACAGTTAGAGGACCAGGCATGAAACTTTTATAGAGCGACTTTGCATTTTCATTTAAATCTGCATATTCCTCTGCCATTTTTTGATTTACTACTGCAACAGAATAGGGTTTACCGAAAGGTCTTTTTTTATAATCATTTAATTTTTTTACAGCCTTTGTATTGGTTGCATCTACAAACGCTCCATATAAAGTTTCTGTTGGCATAATAACCAACCCGCCTTTTTTGAGAGTTGATATTATTTCGTCAATATTAATTTGGTCTTTTTTTATTATTCTCATAATTTATTTTTAAATTCTTTTTTTGTAGTGATATAAAGAGTGATTAAAGCAATTACCACAAAAATCCAAGGAATGGTTCCGATTTTTGCCAAAGTATGTTCTATGTCGTATCTTCCGACTCCTGCTAAATAACCCAGGGTTACCATAAGGGATGTCCAGGTAAGGGAAGCTGCTCCAGAGTAAATAAAGAATTTACGAAAATTATATTTTTCTTCTCCGGCAACATAAGCAACCCAAAAACGGGTAAGGTTGGCAAGCATTGATGTGGTTAATATAATTGCACCGTGGTTTTTGAGTAATACGTGAGCCTTTTGGGCGTTCTTTTCTTGTCTTAGTTTTAAAACTAGCCAGTGTCCTGTTTTAAATCCCAAAAAATAAGCCAATAGAAAGGTAAGCCAAGCTCCAATCCAGGCAGGAATAAGAATATTTAAAAGTGAGATTTTTCCTCCATTGGCAAAAAATCCACCCAAAGCAATAACAGTACCTCCGGGAATGGAAAAGCCAATTGGAGTTATTTCAACAAAACTGGATAAAAAAACCAATATTATACCCCAATCGGCATATAAATTTTCTACTTTTGAGATTAGTAAAATAGTATCCACGAGGCTAATTATACTGCCTAAAAGAATTTAAGGGTAGAAGAGGTATTGCAGATTAATTAATTTAAAAATTATTGTATCGGTCCAGTCCCTCTTAGGAACTTTGCTTGCCAGGGTTGGTAGTTTGAATAAAAAGTTTTGTCTATCAGAGTTTCATTGTTTCTGACAACTTTGTATTTAAAATTTACTTTAGCTCCCCATGCTTTCCAATCGATTTGTTTGATTGTTCCCACAGGAAGGGTGGGATCGTCGATATAAAGATCATCTGGTGGAGGAGTAACTCCCGATATATTGGGTTTTGAAATCGTGGCAACTCTGTCGTCATTTGTTCCGTATATTTCAAAGACCAAGGTTTTGGTTTTTGTATCAACTGATGTTTGAATAAGGATATGCGCTGGTGTATCGTTTTGAATTTTTAAATCAGTTGTGGGATAAAAAACGGTCGCATCGATTCCAACGGGAGAGTTCTGTTCGTAATAACCAACCCTGTACGAATGAGCTCTTCTTTCGACTATGGGAAGACCTGCATTTAAGGCAGCTCTGAAGAAAGTGGTGGATACTTGGCAAACACCCCCTCCGTCTCCCAAAACCGTTTTTCCCTCCTGAATAATATAGGCTTGTTGATAACCTGTAAAAGCGGAAACATCCCCCAATATATCGTTAAACGAGAAAGTTTCTCCAGGTTTAATTAAAATTCCATTAAATTTGCTTGAGGCCAAAGAAATATTATGAATTCTTGATATAATTGACCCAGCGAAACGTGAGATTCCTCTTCCTAAAAGTTCTCTAATCCCCATGTTGTTGACATCCTCAATTTTATATTCAGGAGAGGAGTTTATGGTGGGTATTGAGAGAGAAACCAGAGTTTTATCTGTAGACTCTAAATCGTTTAAAGCAGTTTTAATACCATCAACTAATTCAATTTGTTTTACTTGAATCCCGTCTTTAGCTGGTGCAAATTCTTTTACCATTCCATCAGTAAAAACAAAAACTGGGTTTTGGGGGTTTCTTTCAACCTTTGAGGCAATATCTGATGCCAAAGAATCTAGCTTACTTTTGTTATATCCGGATTTTGGATCTAAAAGATTTAAAATATCATTTTTACTATACGAAAATTCCTGTAATTCGAATGACAACACTAGACTTTTATTGAGTAAAATATCTCCTCTATTATAAAGTAATTCAACCTCTTTATCGGATAAAGATGGATCATTTATTTTAGTAGAAATCGAAATTTGTGGTGTTTTTAGGTAGCTCAATGATAACACTATGTCGTTTAGAATTTTTTCTTCGTTTATCTCATATCCAGGAGATCCTTTTTCAACAACAAGTTTGCCTTGGGATAAATAGATAGATGGATAGGTAGGTTCTTGAGCAATTTTACCAGAGATTACAGATAAATTTTCCCTTAACTTTATTTCGTCGAGTGTTATTTCAAGTGGAAAGTCAGTTGTTTTGATAGGAGAAAGAGAAGAAAGTATTATATTTTGAAATATATCGTTAGATCTATATATTCGGTAGGATTTATCAATTGAAGTTGATAAATTGTATTTAAGGTTTAAATCCGATATCGGAATAGCAAAAGATTGATCTTTATAGGAGAGGATGATTTCTTTGGGTGGTTTGATGGAAGACTTTAATAAATTTTCTGCCTCCTCAGGGGTTTTTCCTGCAACATTAATTCCAGAAATAAAGACCCCGGGATATATTCTTCCCAGGAAAATTGAATGGTAAAAAACAAGTATGACAAAAAGAAATGTAACCCAAATCAACAGTATCTTGGGAATTTTTAGAGATACAAATTTAGGTTTTTTAATCTTTATCATTTTCTATATAAATATATCGAACATCTCTAGAATAGTATGATAACATGGATTAAGATGCCAGTTGATAATAATCAAAATATAAATCCAGCCAATCCAAGCAATACTGTTTATAGACAACCACCCGTTGTGGAAAAAAGCACGCCGGGAGCAAATCCTGTACCATCAAAAATGGTGGTTCGGACTTCACCTAGAAGGAAATTCCCGGCAATTGTTATTATCATTCCCATATTGCTTATTGTATTGGTTGGTGTTTATTTTTTAGCCAAGAACTTACTACCAGGATTAAAGAAATCGGGAGAAATTTCTATTACATGGTGGGGTTTATGGGAAGATGAATCTGTAGTTGATTCATTAATAAAAGAGTATCAGGGAAAAAATCCCAATGTGTCAGTAAAATATGTAAGACAATCGCCTCAAGATTATCGGGAAAGATTAACAAATGCTTTGGCGAAAGGAAACGGACCCGATATTTTTAGATTCCACAATACTTGGATTCCCATGTTTGCGAATGAACTTGATAATGTTCCCTCATCTTTTATTGGAGCAGCCGAATATGCACAGCTGTACTACCCCGTAATTTCCTCTGACATGGCTAGTGGTACCGGCATGGTAGGGGTACCCTTAGGTTATGATGCTCTAACACTTTACATTAACGAGGATATATTTACATCGGAGGGAGTGAATCCGCCATCAACATGGAACGAACTAAGAGAGACCGCAAAAAAGTTAACAAAGGTTGAAAATGGGATTATAACAAGAGCAGGTGTTGCTATGGGGAGAACTGAGAATGTTGATCATTGGCCGGAAATATTAGGTTTGATGATGATTCAAAATGGGGCATCATTAACCAAACCCACAGGCAAATTAGCGGAAGACGCCTTGACTTTTTATACTGTTTTTTCAAATGTAGATGGTGTTTGGGATGCAACTCTTCCTCCTTCAACAATAGCTTTTGCATCAGGGAATTTGGCAATGTATTTTGGGTCCAGCTGGAGAGCCTTTGATTTTAAGGCAAAAAACCCCAATTTGAAATTTAAAACAGTTCCCTTGCCTCAGTTGCCCAAAGACAATCCCAACGAGCAGGACGTGTCATATGCAACTTATTGGGCAGAAGGAGTATGGGCAAGAAGTCCAAATAAAAAATATGCTTGGGATTTCTTAAAATTTGTTTCCTCAAAAGAATCCCTGGAAAAGATGTATCAAGTAGCATCAAGTGGCAGGGGATTTGGTGAGGCATACCCCAGAAAAGATATGGCAGATACCTTAAAGGATCATCCTGTTTTAGGATCAATAATTAAGCTTGCTCCCGATGCCCAAAGTTGGTATTTGGCAAGCAGGACTTTTGACGGACCTACTGGTATCAACTCCCAAATTAATAAGTATTTTGAGGATGCAATCAATGCTGTAAATAGCGGAAAAACTGCAAAAAGTGCTTTGGAAACTACCGCACAAGGGGTAACTCAAGTTCTATCCCAGTATAAATTGGTAAAATAATATTTTTTATGCTTCTTTTAGAGAATAGGAAGATTAAAAACTCCATTAATAAAGATTTCTCAAAAAATGAAATTATGTCACTTATTTATCATAGTATTTTTAATTACCCGCTAAACCAAAACGAGTTAATTAAATGGTTGGCAGGAGATAAAGCGACAAGGGTTATGAATAAAGGGAAAATAGATAAATTATCTGCAAAAATAAATTCGAAAAACGGATATTTTTACCTTAAAGGGCAGAACAATTTTATTTTACAAAGGCTTTTAAAAAAAAGAATTGGAGAGAGGAAAAAGACAATTGCAAGGAAAGCCGCTAAAATTCTTTCGTTTATTCCAAGTATTGATGCTATCGCTTTAACAGGAGCAGTTTCAATGGACAATGCAAATGAAAATTCAGATATAGATTTATTGATAATTACTAAAAAAGGGACACTTTGGACAACTAGAATTATTTCTTATACACTTCTTGCCTTATCGGGAATAAAAGTAAGGAAGTTTGAGAAAAGTCCTGTAGTTGGTGAACAAAAGGATAAACTTTGTCTTAATATGTGGCTTGACGAAGGAAGTTTATATTGGAAGGGGAAGAAAAACCTATTTATTGCTCATGAAATTGCTCAAGTAATTCCATTGGTTAATAAAGAAAAAACTTACGAGAAGTTTATACTCAAAAACAAATGGATAAAGGATTTTTGGCCGAATGCGGTCCCTTTTAAAATTCTAACATCACACGTATCAAAAAAAGACAATTTAGCTTCGTTTATAATTCGATTTAGTGAACCTTTATCTTACCGTTTACAGAAGTGGTATATGCGAAGAAAAATTACACGCGAAGTTGTAACTGTAAATAAAGCAATTTTTCATCCTTTTAATTGGCGGAGCTTAATACAAAAAAGATTAAGCCAGCTCTTAGCGTAAAATACAATAAATAACACTACTTTATTTTTTTAAAAATACTTGATACTTGACATAAGTGAATAATGTTTATTACAATAGCACTCGATGCTAGTGTTTGCTAGCAATTTTTATTTAAAATACTTCTGCCTGATTAAGATATGAAAGAAAAGAAAAAAATAAGTATAGTTCCCACAGCGGGATATGTATTGATTGAACCTAAAGAAGCTTCAAAAAAAACAGAATCTGGTATCTATCTTCCGGAAACTTCAGATGAAAAACCACAAGAAGGAATTGTATTAGCAGTAGGTCCAGATGAAATATTGGATAACGGAAAAGTGAGAAAAGCGTCAGTTAAGGTAGGGGATAAGATAATTTACAAGAAATGGGGAGGAAACGAAGTAAAAATCGGCTCAAAAGAATATTTATTCTCAAAATTTGAAGACATACTTGCGATAGTTAAATAAATATGGCCAAACAACTTAAATTTTCAGACGACGCCAGAGTATCCCTTTTAAAGGGAATAGATATTGTTGCCAAAGCAGTGATAACGACATTGGGTCCCAAGGGAAGAAATGTGGCTTTAG
>DATEXQ010000007.1:0-11373 GCA_035256745.1 Patescibacteria group bacterium | reverse complement strand
GCGCTACATTGAAATTGATTTATCAGAACAGAAATTAAGAGCTTGGGATGGAAGTAATCTTTTTCTGGAAACTCTTGTTTCCACGGGGCTTCCCTGGATGCCGACTCCGAAGGGAGAGTTTCATATCTGGATTAAACTTCGGGCAACCAGAATGGAAGGGGGAAGCGGAAAATATTATTATAATCTGCCCAATGTTCCTTATGTTATGTATTTTGAGGGGAGCGGAATTCCAAGTTGGCGGGGTTATGGATTGCACGGAACGTATTGGCACAACGATTTTGGTCGTACCCATAGCCACGGTTGCGTAAATTTACCTACTCCTATTGCCGAAAGGCTTTATTATTGGACAAATCCGGTTATGCCTGATGGAAAAAATTCTGTAAGAGCTACAGTTGAAAATCCAGGAACCAAAATAGTTATTCACGAATAAAGATTTTAATTTCATGTTAAATTCAATAATTCTTTTTTTTGCGAGTATTTGGATTTGGGTAATGTATGTTTTTTTGATTGCGATTTGGTTTAGAGGCGGGAGGATAAAAAGGGAGCAAATTTTTCACGCATTTATTATAAGTTTTGTTTCTTGGGGAATCGCAGAAATGGTAAAAGACATTCTTCCTACAAGTTTAAGACCCTTTCAAGTAAACGGTTTTCCGCCCCTTACTTTAACAGTTCCGTTTGACTCTGCATTTCCGTCAGGACACAGTGCCATGGCTTTTAGCTTGGCTGTGGCGATTTTTCTTTTCGATAAAAAAATCGGGATTCTTTATCTTCTGGGGGCATTGTTTGTTTCCTTAGGAAGAATTTTTGGTAATGTTCATTATCCTATTGATATTCTGGGTGGGGCAGTTTTGGGAACTTTTATTGCATTAATATCCGAAAATATCCATTTTGAGAAACTTCTAAGAAGAAAATAAAGTATATAAGTATGGAGAGTTGACAACTAGCAATCGTTGCTGTAGACTGCTAAAAACATATGACAGAAGAAATAAAAAAAACCACAAGAAGGATTCCCATTGTTGCTATTAGAGGTAGCGTCGTTTTTCCACATACAGATAACCTTTTGACTTTCGGTAGGCCAAAAAGTGTATCAGCCGTAAATACTGCTTTTCAGGAAGATAAAGTAATTGCCATCTTTACCCAAAAAGACCCCAGAACAGGCGACCCATTGGAGGAGGATTTATATAAAGTAGGAACTATTGCCACAATTACTCAAATGATGACTACAGAAGGTGAAGTAAACGCATTAATTCGAGGTCAGGAAAGAGTGGAACTGGAAGAGATAGTAACTTACGAACCCTTCTTGGTTGCCAAGGTTGCAAGTGTTGAAGAGGAAAAAGAAGAAACAGATGAAATAAAAGCCGTATCAAAACAGCTGGTTGAACTTTTCAAAAAAGCTATAAATATGGGAAAGCAAGCAGAAATAATGACTGTGATGAGAGTGGTCTCAGGCCAAGTAGCTGCGGTTGAATTAGTTGACCAGATAGCTTCACTTTTGGAAATAAGAGTTTTTGATAAGCAAAAGCTTCTTGAAGAACCATCCTTGATTAAAAGGATGAAAAAAACCTTGGAACTTCTCTCCCACGAAGTAAATGTTTTGGATATAGAAAAAAGTATTAGCAGCAAAACCCAAAAAAGATTTGAAGACCAGATGAGAAAAGCCATGCTTAGGGAAAAGAAAAGAACTATAGAAGAAGAACTTGGTGAAGAGGAAGGGGAATTGGATTCGGAAGAAGTAAGAACCTACAAGAAAAAAATTAAGGAAGCCGGGATGCCTATAGAAGTAAAGAAAAAAGCGCAGAAAGAGTTAAGACGCTTAATCCAAATGTCTCCAAATAATCCTGAAGGCGGATATATCAGAAATTATCTTGATTGGTTGGTTGATATGCCCTGGAGTAAATTTTCACCAAATGAAGTTTCAATCAAAAAAGCAGCCAAAATCCTGAAAGATGACCATTATGCACTGGATAAGGCTAAAGAAAGGATTTTGGAATATTTAGCAGTAATGAAAATAAAAAAATCAGGCAATAAAAAAAAGAAAAAAAGCGAAGAAGGAAGAGATCAATCCCAACCAACAATACTTTGTTTTATAGGTCCACCAGGTGTCGGAAAAACTTCCATAGGTAAATCAATAGCAAGAAGCTTGGGAAGGAAATTTATTAGGGTTTCTTTAGGGGGCATTAGAGACGAGGCAGAAATAAGAGGACATAGGAGAACTTACGTTGGGGCATTGCCTGGAAGAATTATTCAAGGAGTAAAAACAGCAGGAACGGCAAATCCCATTTTCATGCTTGATGAAATAGATAAAATCGGAATCGATTTCAGGGGAGATCCATCAAGTGCACTTCTGGAAGCACTGGATCCCGAACAAAATAAAGAATTCTCCGATCACTATCTGGAGGTTCCTTTTGATCTTTCTCAGGTAATGTTTATTGCAACGGGAAATGTTTTGGAAAATATACCGGATGCTTTAAGGGATAGGATGGAAGTAATCAGGTTCCCGGGTTATACACAGGATGAAAAATTTAACATTGCCGATAAATTCCTGTGGCCAAAGCAGTTAAGGCTTCATGGTTTAGAAGAAAGGAAATTAAAAATTTCTGATAATGCCTTAAACGAAATTATCGAAAGATATACCAGGGAAGCAGGAGTAAGGGAACTGGAGAGGAATTTGGCAACAAGTATGCGAAAAATTGCACGATTGGTTGCCGAAAATAAGAAATTTCCCAAAACGATTCAACTTGATGATATTACAAAATTCTTGGGTCCACAAAAGTTTTCATCCCTGATTGCCGAAAAAATTGATGAGGTAGGAATGTCTACAGGTTTGGCGGTAACTGCAGCAGGTGGAGAAATTCTTTTCATAGAAGTAGCCCTTATGCCCGGAAAGGGACATTTAATTTTAACAGGACAGCTGGGGGACGTTATGAAAGAATCAGCCAAGGCAGCTTTCACTTGGGCTAAATCCCACTGGAATTTATTGGGTTTAAAGGAAAGTTTTGCAAATAACCTGGATGTTCATATCCATGTTCCCGAAGGAGCGGTACCTAAAGACGGTCCATCAGCCGGAATTGCCCTGGCAACAGCTTTGGTTTCAGCAATAACTGGAGTACCGGTTAAAAGGAAAGTGGGAATGACAGGAGAAGTTACTTTAAGAGGAAGAGTGTTGGAAATTGGAGGTGTAAAGGAAAAGGTTATAGCAGGCCATAGAGCAGGACTAAAAACCATTGTTTTACCAAAGGATAATAAAAAGGATTTGGAGGATATTCCGGCAAGTATCCAAAAAGATGTACACTTTGTTTTTGCCTCCAAACTGGAAGAAGTTTTAAATATCGCTCTCAAGAAATGGCCATTGGTGGAAGAGGAGAAAAGACAAAGAATTATAAGGCCTTCTTATATGGCAGTAAGTTAAGGTTAAATTGTAATTTAGCTTCAAAAAGGGTAAAATTCAAGAACTGGCCCCATCGTCTAGTGGTCTAGGACATTAGGTTCTCATCCTAAAAACCTGGGTTCGAGTCCCAGCGGGGTCACCAATCTCATTTGTATCAAACATTTAATCAAGGAGTCCTTTATTAAGGATTTAATTAGTATCTATTTTTTTGGTTTTGTATTTTATAAGTTTGTCCCCTTTAGTAAAAAAAGTCCTGTATTGTGGTACTTTTTTTAGGTAATATATCCTGGGTAAAATATGTATCAGATGAGAATATTTTGATATAATCTAATAGATTGACAAAGTGCTATCAATTTAGCTACAATTCCCGATGTAACATGATAATTTATCCTTCCCACACCCTTTCTATGAAGTCCAACGACATTTGGATTTTCTAGGTAGAGGAGAGACGATAAGCTGTGGAAGGCCCTCCTCTCCTAAAAAAAGGAGGGTATTTTTTTTGAAGTAGTATGGCAAAGACACAAGTCACAAAGAAAGGTTTAGAAGTTCTGCAAAAAGAGCTTGAGGTTTTGGTGGAAATAAAAAGACCAAAACTGGTGGAACGTTTATCCTTTGCTAGAACCCAAGGCGATTTAAGCGAAAATAATGATTATCAAACCGCAAAAGAAGAGCTCGAGTTTTTAGATGGAAGAATAGCGGAATTGGAAGAAGTTTTAAAAAATGTTGTTATCGTTAAGGCAAAAAACGGTCATAAAAGTCTTGTTGATGTGGGAACCAAAGTTACACTTAAGGTAGATGGAGAAAAACAAATATTTTTTGTAGTTGGAGATTGGGAGGCAGATCCCAAGGAGAAAAAAATATCTCACACATCACCTTTGGGAAAAGCTTTAGTCGGTAAAAAAATCGGAGAAAGAATCGAAGTTGAAGCTCCGGCGGGTAAACTTACGTACGAAATTTTATCCATTGAGTAATATCTGCTAAAATAGCTTCGGAATGCATTGGGCAGATAAAATTGCAAAAGAAATAATATCTTCGAAAAAATACAAACCCTATTGGGTTGATGATATGACCACTCCTTCGGGTTATGCACACATTGGTTCAATCAGAGGACCTTTGATTCATGATTTAATTTATAAAGCACTAAAAAATTCTGGAGAAAAGGCAGTAAGTACATACGTTTTTAATGATTTTGACCCAATAGACGGTCTTCCGAAAGAATTACTTAAAGATTTTTCTAAGTATTTGGGTTTTTCTCTTCGGGAAGCACCATCTCCTGTTAACGGTTATAAATCGTTTGGTGAGTATTTTTCGGAGGATTTCAAAAAAGTATTGGTAAGATTGGGAATCGAGGCCAAATTTTTGTCTTCATACGACTTGTATAAAGAAGGTAAGTTTGATGGTGTTATTAAGATTGCACTTGATAATGCCGAAAAGATTCAGGAAATTTACCATAAAGTCTCGGGGAGCGAGAAGAAAGAAAAAGGTTGGTTACCGTTTCAGGTTGTTTGCGAGAATTGCAAAAAATTAGGAACTACCTTGGTTTATGCTTGGGACGAAAAAGAAGTTTCCTATAAATGCGAACCCAATCTAGTATCTTGGGCAAAAGGCTGCGGACACGAAGGAAAGATAAGCCCATATGGCGGAACAGGAAAGCTTCCCTGGAAAGTTGATTGGTCAGCCCATTGGAAAGTAATAGGAGTAACTGTTGAGGGAGCAGGAAAAGATCATGCATCAGCAGGAGGCTCGTATGATATTGCCATGGCAATATGTAAAGATATTTTTGATTATCCCAAACCTTTCAAACTTCCTTACGAATGGTTTGTTGTCGGAGGAAAAAAGATGTCTTCGTCAAAAGGTGTTGGATTTAAAGCACACGATATCACCAAAATATTTCCGCCGGAAGTTGCCAGATTTCTTTTTACCAGAGCAGATTATAAAGAAGCGATTGATTTTGATCCAGTAGGGACAATGGCAATTCCAGATATATTTGATGAATATGATCGTTGTTGGAAAGCATATACCGATAGTTCAAATGAAAACATGGCCGATGCATTTAAACTATCTCAAATAAATTTCATTCCCAAAAAAGAATCCAAACTTTTCTTACCCAGATTTCGTGATGTGGCAAATTATATTCAAATTACAGAAAAGGACTTGGGTAAAAAGTTTGCTGAAGTTAAGGGATCTAAGTTATCCGAAAAAGAAATAGATATCTTAAAGCAAAGGGAGATATATGCTAAATATTGGTTAGAAAATTATGCTCCTGATGATTTTAAAGTTGAGATGAAAAAAAAGACTCCGAAGATTAAATTAGACGAAGAACAAAAGAAATTCCTTAAAGGAGTTGCCGATCTTATAAAAGGTGAAACCAATGAAGAAAAACTTCAAAAAGATTTATACGAGCTGGCAAAATCATCTGGTATGGAAGTAAAGAAAGCTTTCTCATCAATATACTTGGTTTTTATAGGGAAGGAATTTGGACCGCGCGCAGGACATTTTCTACTTCAGTATCCAAAAGCGAAAGTTCTAAAAAGGCTTGAAGAGGCATTGAAACTTTAAGGAAAATTTTACTTTATGATAACCAGAGAAAAAGCTCTAAAAATTATAGAAGAACACGTTGAAAACAAAAATATTATAAAGCACATGGTGGCTTTGGAGGCGGTGATGGGAGGAATATTTAAGGAATTAAAGAAAAACCAAAAAAACGAAAAGTCTTTGGGAGGAACAGAAGAAGAGTATAAAATGGCGGGTTTGTTACATGATGGAGATTATTGCGATAGCGTTCTCCCCGAAAAACAAGGTATACAAATTACAGAGTGGGTAAAGGAATCAGGATTTGAGTTACCGGATGCAGTTTCTCACGCCATGGCTGCCCATAATTGGCATAATACTGGTGTTAAACCTGTTAATCTGATGGATTGGGCAATTTTTTGTACGGATTCTTTGACGGGTTTGATTGTTGCTTCTTGTTTAGTTCTTCCTACTAAAAAACTTGCTGATTTGAAAGTAGAATCTATTCTTAGACGTTTTAAAGAACCCTCATTTGCCAAAGGTACAAGAAGAGATGAAATCGCACTTTGTGAAGAAAAATTAGGAATACCTCTTGATGAATTTGTTAGAATTTCGCTTTCTACTATGCAAGGAATTCATAAGGAGATAGGATTATAATATATTTATGCTTGATATTAATTTTATAAAAGAAAACCCAGAGAAAGTGAAAGAAGGTTTAAAAAGAAGGCTCTTTAAAGATATAGACTTAGTCGATGACGTAATTTCTTTATACGAAGAGAAAAAAATACTTCAGGTAGATGTAGAAAAACTTCGAGGTCAGAAAAATAAAGCAGCTGATGCGAAAAACATAGAAGAAGGCAAAAAAATAAAATTGGAACTGACATCAAAAGAATCCAAATTAACTGAACTTGAAAACAAACTAGAAGATGTTTTATCGGGTATTCCCAATCTTCCTGATGAAGATATTCCCCAAGGACCTGAAGAAAATAAAAAATATATAAAAAAGGTTGGGGATCCTAAAAAATTTGATTTTAAACCAAAAGATCATTTGGATTTGGGAACTTCCCTTGGAATTATGGATGTAGAGAGGGCAGCCAAAATTTCGGGTTCTAGGTTTGCCTATCTTAAAGGGGATGGAGTTTTATTGGAATTTGCCTTGGTTAATTTTGCTTTGGAGAAACTTATTAAGGAAAGTTTTACCCCCATTTTGCCTCCGATGCTTATCAAAAAAGAAATAACCGATGGTCTTGGGTATTGGAGCGGGGGAGGAAACGAAAATTATTATTATGTACTGGATTATGACAAAGACGAGGGGGGCAAAGAATTGGAGAATCCTTTGTACTTGGTAGGTACAGGAGAACACTCCATAGTTCCCATGCATAAAGGTGAAATTCTGGAAGAAAAAGAATTGCCTAAAAAATATGTTGCTTTTTCGAGTTGTTTCAGAAGGGAAGCGGGGAGTTACGGAAAAGAAACAAGAGGAATTTTTAGAGTTCATCAATTTGATAAAGTAGAAATGGTTGTTTTTTCAAAACCAGAAGAAAGCGAAAAGGTTTTAAAGCAAATGTTAATAATCTCCGAAGATTTAATGCAGGAATTGGGTCTCCCCTACCAAGTTGTCGAATTGGCGGCAGGGGATATAGGTTTTCCCTCAGTAAAAACTTACGATATCGAAACTTGGATGCCGGGACAAGGTAATTATAGAGAAACCCATTCAATATCAACAACGACTGATTATCAGGCTCGAAGATTAAATATAAAATACAAAGGAAATCAGGGAAATATATTTATTCATATTCTTAATGGAACAGCTCTTGCTATTGGTCGCACAATTATTGCTATTTTGGAGAATTATCAAAATTCAGATGGTTCTATAACAATTCCTGAAGTATTAAGAAAATGGATGGGAAAAGATTTAATTAAAAAGTAATCTTTTCTAATGTTTGGGAATGTTTAGTGTAATCCAAATATCTTCTGGTCAATTTTTCAGCATGAGGAATTGCTTCAACTAAAGTAGATATTAATTTTGTTAACTTATCCGGGTTAAATTCTTCTATATTAAGCCTTGTACCTATTATTAGATCAGCATCGGATGATCTGACTAACATAAAATTTGAATCAGGATATGTTGATTTCCATAAAGCTTTAAGAACACGACCTTTGGTTTCTGTTAATACGGAAGAATCAAAACGTTTAATTTCATGAAAAATTGTAAATAATTCCGGGCACGAATCTCCCCAAATATGGTCTAAACGTAGCGTAATTGGTGCATCATTTTTTTCAACAGATAAATGATAAATTACCGAATTTCTACCTCCGTAGCAACCACGTTTGGTTTCAGATAATGATATGGTTTTTAATCCAGATTGCCGAAGATTTGTTAGCGAATCTGAAATATTTTTTTTAAATTCAATTCTCTCCACGAAACGAGTATATTACCATCAAAAGGAAAATAGAACCCCCGAAATTTATTTACTTTTTTAAATAGTATTTTGTGCCCTTTAATTTTTCCGGTAATAAATCTTATTTGTTGTATTTTTCATACCCTTCACCATAACCAATATCTTCCATAAGTTAGTAACAGGATTTCTTAAAAAGCTACCAAATTTTCATGACATTTTTGGTACCCGATTGTTTCGTAAGCGCGAAATACTGCATTTGCAATGGCAGCAAGTTCCTTGACTGTAATCGGAAATTCATTTAGGCTAAAAACGATCAATCTTAGTATCCGATAGTATTGTACTACAGCCTCATTTGTAATATAATAGGTACCAGTTTCTTTAGCAGATTAAAATCCAATAAGAAGGAGGCCGAGATGGCTGAAATACTAACAAAAGAGTTAGTCACTCATGCAATCAATTTCCTAAGACCGTCCATAAGAGAAATTTTGGAGAATATGGATTGTATTTGGGGTCCAACATGGGTAGAAATTGTATTTTCTGGACCTCGTGGTTTGTTCGTTCAATCGTCAGCAGGGTTTAAAACCGAGTGGAATCCCGCTTGGGGTGAACAGAGAGATTTTTCAGCTGTTGCCGAAGGTAAACACAATCTTTCCCAGCGGGAGAGGATGTCGGGAAGTGCAATTGTCCAACATGAACCTTGGCGTCTACAACGAGGGGATTGGCTTTATTCCGGATCAGCCTACCGCGAAGGTGGTTTAGTTTGTGGTGTCTCCGGTGCCAAAGGTGAAGTGGATGAGATGATCGCAAACCTCGTTTTGGAAACGGTAATCGGTCTTTGCATTTTGCGAAGGCGTGAATTACATGACAACGGGGTCAAACAGATCTGCTAATAAAAACAGGTGGAGGTTGATTCTCCAGCAATCTCCACCTAGGTTTTTTTCTTATCCTTATAGTATATTTTACTCTTTAGTTTATCTGGAAGAAGACTATCTTTTGTATATTTTTCGTATCCTTCACCATAGCCAATATCTTTCATCAATTTTGTAACAGGATTTCTAATCTTAAGGGGAGTGGGAAGGTTACCGTACCTATTAACATCCTCCAATGCTTTCATATATGCCTCATATGTAGACCTATCCTTTTTTGCTTGTGCTAGATAAACAGTTCCAGCTGCTAAATTCTCTTGACACTCTGGGTAACCGATTGTCTCACATGCTCTGAAAACTTCATTGGCTACCACTAAGGCGGTAGGGGAAGCTACATCTTCACTTGCGAATACAACCATTCTCCTTGCAATATAGAGTGGGTCTTGTCCTGCAACAACCATTCTTGCCAAATAATAGAGGGCAGCATCAACATTACTTGCCCTCATACTCTTAATATATGAGCTAATTATGTTGTAATATTCTTCTCCCTGTTTATCGAATGTATATTGTCTTCGCTGAAGTGCTTGCTCGACTGTATCAAGTGTTATCTTTTTATCTGTCAGGTTTGCAGCAATTTCGACAACATTTAAAGTAACTCTGGCGTCACCATTTGAAGCTTCAATTAAAAAATTAAGACCATCAGGTGTTATTTTTCTTTCTATTTTTTTTAAAGCCCTTTCAATTATTTTTTGCAATCCGTCTTCTTCTAACCTTTTTAAAACAATAACCCTGGATCTTGATAAAAGAGGACCGATAACTTCAAATGAAGGATTTTCGGTTGTTGCACCAATAAATATAATTAACCCTTTTTCGATATAAGGGAGAAGTTTGTCCTGCTGTGCTTTATTAAACCTATGTATTTCGTCAATAAATACAATAGGAGCAAGGTTGTCAGATTTTACATTTTTGGTTAGTGTTTCCTTAGTCGATAGTTTAAGCTGATTTTCGGGTATTTCGGTTTTGGTTACACTTAATTTCTTGATAACCGCTTCGATATCTTTAATGGAAGTATTTACCGCCGAAAATTCGTAGAATTCTCTTTTTAGCGTACTAGCAATAATTCTTGTAAGGGTTGTTTTACCTGACCCTGGAGGTCCCCAAAAAATAAGCGAAGGGAAAAATCCGGTTTCTTTAGCTCCCGTGATTAATTTTCTTAAGATTCCATCTTTACCTACAATTTCATTTTGACCGACAAATTCACTGATTTTGTTAGGCCGCATTAAATCGGCCAAAGGCTGTTGCGGCATAGAAAATCATTATATTCCGAACAAAATGCGAAGTAAAGCTAAAAAGTGAGCTTTTGATATTTATAGAGTAAAATAAATTAATCAAATTTATGAGAATTTTTGCAAAGAAGGGTAATCAAATAGTAATAATCCTTCGAGGAGCACCGTCCAGCGGAAAATCAACAATAGCGTATCTTTTAAGTAAGAATTTACCAAATACCTATAAGTTTGGGATAGATTCAATGGTACAAACTATTATTTCACCAGGTAAGGTAGATATGAATGAGTGGCTAAAAGCTCGACCCTTAGCCCATGAATTGTCAGAAATTATTGTAAAATATTTACTTGATAAAGGTAATAATTTAGCAATAGAAGAGATTTTTCTCGAAGCAAAAGAGATAGATAAATTTGTAAAAATAGCACATAAGATTGGAGCTAGAGTATTTGTTTTTGAACTAAAGGTCTCTTTGGAGGAAGCTTTAAGAAGAGAGAAGATTAGACCATATGCCGAAGAGGGAAAACCTGTAAAAGAGGCTATAGAGTTACTCGATAAAAATCCTTACAAAAACGCTATAAAAATAGATACTTCAAAGTTAACTAAAGCTGAGATATTAGAATTTATACTTCAAAAGATTAAGGAATGAACCGATCCAATATTTTACTAGGTACAAAGATTCTGGAAGAAAGAGAATCTGATAATAACAAGAAAATAGTTGTTTTAAAGACTTTAGGACTCGGTACATATATTCAAGTTGACGGATTGACACAATCAGGAGGTGTTGTGGAAGGAATTTGGAAAAAAACATTAAAAAAAATATTAAATTCCAAAACCCAAATAAACAATTGTTTAATATTGGGTTTGGGTGGAGGAAGTGCTTCGAGAATCGTAGAGAAATATTGGCCACAGGCAAAAATAACAG
>DATEXQ010000006.1:0-10729 GCA_035256745.1 Patescibacteria group bacterium | reverse complement strand
TAAAACGGCTGCAACCAGAAGCCATTGGGTTGAAGCAAGCCAAATATCGGTTCCCAAATATCCTATTCCTGCAAAAAGTACCGCTATAACCGCTCCTCCCATCATCACTTGAGAAACTAAACCCATATCTTTTTTCTTCATCCTAATCACCCCCTTATATAAAATATAGCACAAAAATCAGGTTTCTTATTAATCTGATTCTTCTCATGAAAAAATACTGATATAATTAATTCTTGTAATGCATAAACCTCATCATATCAAATACAGGAATATAATCCTTTTTCTTGTGGGTTTTATTATTGCCATTCTTCTTTTTAGAGTTCAGGGTTTTAATTTATTTATTCAGAGTATTGGCAGTTTGGGGTATCTAGGAGCTTTTCTGGCAGGCTTTCTTTTTGTTTCCACTTTTACAATAGCGATGAGTTCAGTAATTTTAGCAACTCTTTCCCAAGCTCTTCCCGTTCCCCTAGTAATTCTGGCAGCAGGAATAGGAGCTGTAATCGGAGACTTATTAATATTCAGGTTTATAAAAGACAATGTTGCAGAAGAAATATTGCCTATCTATAACGAGCTGGTAAATAAAAGTCATATTAAAAAAATTCTGCATACAAAATATTTCAGCTGGACACTACCTGTTATGGGAACTCTAATTATGGCCTCTCCTCTCCCGGATGAATTGGGTATTAGTTTACTAAGTATTTCTCAAATAAAGCTTGCCAGATTTCTTCTCATCTCCTGGGTATCTCATACTCTTGGTATGTCAATCATGGTTGGAGCTATAAACTTCTTATAACTACATCTTGACTAAGACCAAAGAAAAATCATAATACCTTATAAAGGTTGTGTTGAAGGAATTGGGTGTAAATCCCAAGCTGTACCGCAACTGTTAAAGCCAGAAAACTAACAACCACCGTAAAAATATACGGTATCCCGAGTAGGAATAAAAATGTCAAAAGCAGAAAACAACACACAAACCGCAGTAAGATTTATAGACTCCTGGAAAAAAAATCCGCAAAGGCTTGAATCGGAACTACTATCGCTCCATAACGAAACCAACAGAAAGAAAGATATCTACTCATTTAAGATAACCCAGGAGGGTTTAATTGATTCAAAAACAAATAGATTGGTAAAAGATTTCATTTCAAGAAATACTCCAACCCAAAAACTTGAATATGAAATTTTCGAAAATTTGGAAACTTGGGCTATGACAAGTGATGAAGGAATTATGCTTTGGATAAGTCCTCCCAGTGACGAATACCCCTGTGCCAAAGCGATATTTTCAAGAATTGTATACGATTTAGAAGGAAACAAAGACTTATTAAATAGCGCTATTCTTTTCGGAGATGAAACAACCAACTGTAGTGATATTATTCCCTCGTTACCAGAAAACAATAAAAACAAAATAAGAAATACTCTCCTTTGTATTGATGAAAATGACGAAAAGCTTTTTTCACAAATAATAAAAAAAATTGAAAATTATACTCATATAAATTCAGAGGACATAACAAGTGAAAATATTCATCAAGCAAAAATTTTTACACAAATGATAGAAAAAGGGGTTTCTCCGTTTGTCATAGTTCAAAAAATGAAAGAGACTGAATTTCTGGGACAATATTCCGTTAGCTGTCCTCCAAAATTTTCGGCAATGAATATAATGCTTTCAAATTCCAAAATACTTAACTTTGTTAACTACGAATTTAAACCTGGAGTATGTAGGGTTTGTAAACAAAATACTCAAGTAGGTCCTTGCAGTATCTGCAAAGAATGCGAAAAAACATTTGTATAGTAGAAAATTCTAGCAAGATAAGCTCAATCTTGATATAATTACGTTGTTCTTTGATAATCCTCGGTAGCTCAGTGGTAGAGCGGGTCCCTGTTATTTTAGGCAGCGGTCTGTAGCAATGCAGATTGTAAAATCAGGCTAATTCGGGAAACTCCTGAAAATGGATAATCCCGAGCTAAATCACACAAAAAAGTGTGTAAATGTGTAGAGACTATATACCTGACTTCCCTCGCGGAAGATAAGATAGTCCAGTCCTTTTGGCAACAAGAGGGTTTCTGTAAGGACAAGGTCGTAGGTCCGAATCCTACCCGAGGAGCAAGTTGCTTTAGTTTATTCTTACAGGACTCTTTGAACTAGCCTTCTCGAAGATTAACGTGTAGTGTAAGAAGTTGCCAGCCTGCTTCCGCAATTGCATACCACCCTCCTCGGCCCAGCGGGTGAGTGTGCTGGCAAGAGGATAGTCCGGATCAATCAGGAGTTCACTTGTGGCGAGGATGCCGTCTGGTTTCAGTACGCGACAGAGTTCTCTTAGAGCACGCTCAGGTGTAGGGATTTCACCAATGACGGCGATCATACTCACTGCATCGAACGTGCTGTCCTCGAAAGGTAGATTAAAAACATCCGCAACCTTAGCCTCTACGTTGGCGACACCCTCTTTTAGGGCGCGTTGCTTAACTCGATCGATCATTCGGGGTTCAATGTCGATTGCGGTGACCTTACCCTCAGGTCCAACCTTCCGGGCGATCCCCATTGTGTAAGTCCCGTTGCCTGGACCCACCTCAAGTACCTGGAAACCTGGTTTTATACCATGTCGTTCTGCCATTTCATCAGGCGGTTGGATCCTTCGGCGCACTGGGTTATCGATTACCCCTGCCAGGAATTCCGGCATCGGGAATTTGTAGTAATGCCGCACGATACGGACGAGTGTATGTATGGCGACTACTGACAGACCAGTCTTTACCGCGACTTCCATGGCTGAATTTATACAACTTCGTTCTACCATATCTGCTGGCATTATAGTGTATTTGAGTACCAGTTCAAACTTTATCCATCAGGCGGAGCAAATTTCTATGGCGTGTTAATTTTAGAGAATAACCCCCTAAATTTTTGTATTACTACTCAATATTTTAATTTGTTTCAATCTTTCTCTCGCTTGTTCAGCCCAGATTGGGTTTTGGAAAGTCTTGATAATACGTTCCAAAGCAGTGGTCAGTGCAAAACTAGGAACACGGAGCATTGATATAATTAACGTTGTAATTATAGTTCTTCTCTCTTATCATATAGATATGAATATCCCAAAAATTATTATCGGAATTTTATTAATTATCCCAGGCGCTTTCATGATAGCCGATGGTGTTTTAGCAATGCTTGGTGAGAATGTAATTTTCTTTGAGGGTGTAAATACTAAATTTGAATTTGTAGTTGGTTATGCTCTCATAATTCTTGGTGCTACAAATCTAGATTCTAAAAATGGTAAATAAAAATATGAAGAAAAAATGGATATTGGGTTTTCTGGGATTTCTTGGTTTTTTAGGTATTCCAGGAATTTTTACCCAAGATTGGAAATACTTGCTTTGGCTTCTATGGTTTTTGTGGTTTTTATACTTTTTACCAGCTAGAAAATCTTAAAATAGATTCTTAACCCTAAATAAAAATAAAGAGCAAACTCTTAATTTTTATTAGAAACGTTATATTATGAATATTAGCCTTTTGGTAATTTTATCTTTGACTCCCTTTTTTCTTTTTCTAATTCTTTTACTGTGGAAACGAACATCACTCTTTTGGGTTTCCTTAATTACCTTGGTTCTTTTTCTTATTCTGTCTTTGATTTTTTGGAAAACATATCCCGTTTATATTGTTGGTTCATTAACAAAGGGGTTTTTAGTCGCTCTTGATATCTTTTTTATAATCTTTGGTGCAATATTTTTTCTCGAGGTATTAAAAAGTTTAAATATTATTCAAAACATCTGTTTTTATTTGGAATCTCTTTCTAAAGACCACAGAATACAGGTAATTATTCTTGCATGGCTTTTTGAAAACTTTCTTGAAGGAACCGCCGGATTTGGAACTCCATCGACAGTTGTTGCTCCCCTTTTGGTGGGTATTGGTTTAACTCCCATATCAGCTGTTATTATCGCTCTTTTGGGTAATAGCGCTTCTACTGTTTTCGGAGCAGCCGGAACTCCTATTCGGGTAGGTTATTCTGATTTAGCTACCCCATCGCTTCCTCTATTTGCGGCTCGTTACAATATAATTGGTCTTCTGGTTCCAGTTTTTATACTTTGGATTTTGGTTGCCAAAGAAAAAAATAGTAAAAAACAATTTTTAGAAGGTCTTCCTTTCGCCGTTTGGACTGGGATTGCATTTGTAATTCCCTCGTTATTGACAGTATTTTTAGGCCAGGAATTTCCTTCTATTATAGGAGCTGTTATTGCAATTCTTCTCGTACTGATAACTACAAAGCTAAAAATATTCATTCCCAAAAATGTTGAGGATCCACATCCAATAAAACCTCCCGAAAAACTTTTACCCTTAACTAAGATTATTATTCCCTATGCCGTTCTAATTATTCTTTTGGTATTGGGTAAATTCTTTCTTGCTCCAATAAGTATTTCTGTCCCCTTAATAATTAAACACTCAATAAGTTTTTTTAATCCAGGGTTTGCTTTTATTTTGGTAGGTATACCCGTGGCAATATTTTTTAGCAAGGCAGAAAATATTCTATTTACAACCTTGAAAATTGCAATGCGAAGGACAATAGAGCCCTTCTTGGTAATTGTTTTTATGTCGGGGGTTGCACAACTTATGATTAATTCCGGCCACAATTTTTCCCAATTCCCTTCAATGCTTGGAGTTATAGCTTTAGGTTTTAAAAATGCATTTTTACCTCTATGGGCTCCTATAATTGGAGCTTTCGGAAGCTTTATAACAGGAAGTGCGACCATTTCAAACTTAATGTTTGGAAACTTTCTTGCACTCGCTGCTAAAGAGGTTGGTTTAAATGTTGGTAAAATATTGGCTCTTGCTTTGGTGGGAGCTGCTGCCGGTAATATGATCGCCTTGGCAGATATTATAGCTACTGAAGCAGTTGTCGGTTTAAAAAATGAAGAAAGAAAAATATTAAAAGGGGTTATAATACCTTGTCTTGTTTATGTATTAATTGTGGGACTGGTCGGTTTATTAACGATTTAATAAAGATGTTATAATCTGAATATGAAAAATTTTCTTCTGGGAATTCTTGTCATGATAATCATAGGAGGAGTAGCAGTAGGTGCTTACTTTTTCGGTAAACAAAATACCAAAGAAATTACACCTTCTCCTGTTTCAACATCGACACCACGACCGCCATCACCATCTCCCATTTCGACTGTAAAAGGAGAAAGTGATAATGAGCTCATTAAACAAGCTTTATTTAAGAAAAATAATTGGAAAGAAAGTGATGGGATTACGGTAACCGTATCCACCAACGACGGAACTTATGCAAGCGGAACTGCATCAGCACAAGGCGGTGGTGGTTATTTTTTTGCAGCTAAAGTGAATGGTGTCTGGGAAATAGTTGCAGACGGCAATGGTGTAATACTTTGCTCAAGTTTAACCAACTATCCTTCTTTTCCCAAAACTCTTATTCCCGAATGCTACGACCAAGCAACCGGGAAAACAGTTCAAAGATAAATAATATGAAAAAATTCCCAATTTTAATCGGCATTATTAGTTTAGTAATAATTGTTGGAGGTATTTTTCTTTTTACCAAGAAACAAAATACATCTTCTGTTTCGACTCCTCCCCCTCTTCCCGCATCCTATGAATATTTCTGGGGAGATGGATGTCCTCACTGTGTCAATGTTGAAGAATTTCTTACAACTTGGGAGGGGAAGGATAAAGTAAGTATCGACAAAAAAGAGATATGGAAAAATGCTGCCAATGCCAAACTTTTGAAAGAAAGGGGGGCATATTGCAAGATTAATCAATCTAATTTGGGAGTGCCTCTTCTTTTTACTCCGGATGGAAAATGTATTACAGGAGATGCTGCAATAATTGATTTTTTCAAAAGTTTAAAGTACTAATCCAAATAATCTTGGAGTTTTTTTCTTCTTGAGGGATGTTTTAACTTGCGGAGAGCTTTTGCTTCAATCTGCCTAATTCTTTCTCTTGTTACGCCAAAAACCTTACCCACTTCTTCCAAAGTCATTTGTTTATTTCCCTCTAACCCGAATCGAAGCTTTAATACTTTTGCTTCCCTGTCTGACAAAGTTTTTAAAACTTCATCCAGATGATCCTTTAAAAGCTGTTTAGAAGCCTGGTCAACTGGCGAAAGGGAATTTTCATCGGGTATAAAATCCCCCAACTGGCTTTCCTGATCCTCACCGACTGGTGCTTCCAACGAAGTTACGTCTTGTGCAATCTTGAAAATTTCCCTTACCCTATCGGGATCCAACTCTAACTCTTCTCCTATTTCTTCCGGTGTGGGTTCACGACCCAAAGTCTGCATCAATCTTCGTGAGGTTCTGTAAAGTTTGTTGATTGTTTCGACCATATGGACAGGAATTCTTATGGTTCTTGCCTGGTCGGCTATGGCTCTTGTTATTGCCTGTCTTATCCACCATGTTGCGTAAGTTGAAAATTTATAACCCTTCCTCCAATCGTATTTTTCCACCGCCCTAATTAATCCCTGATTTCCTTCCTGAATTAAATCAAGCAAAGATAATCCTCTACCTATGTATTTTTTTGCAATCGATACTACCAATCTCAAATTGCTTTCCGTAAGTTTGTCTTTGGCTTTTTTATCTGCTTTTTCGTAAAGTTTTGCCAATTCGACTTCGTCCTCAGCCAAAAGAAGGGGGACTTTTCCGATTTCCCTTAAGTATTGACGAACGGGATCGGTTGTTTCTGCTCCTTCAAGTTTGGAAAGAAGTTCAATTTCCCTTTCCAATTTCTCTCTTGCTTTTTCTTCCGTATCTGTTTCCTCAACAGCAATTGATTCAAAAACATCAACATTTTCAGCCAATAGTTTTTCATAAAGCTCGTCAAGTTCGTTCACCCTGTCTTCCGCATCCGGGAAAATTTCCAAAATATCATCCTGGGTTAAAAATCCCTGGTCTCTTCCTTTTTTTATAAGTTCAACTACTCTTTTTCTTTGCATGGTCATTTTTCCTTTCTTCTTTAAAGAATTATACCTTTATCCTCACTTTCTTCAAGTTCATTTAGCTTCCTGGTAAGAAGAGAAAACTCTTCCTTAGCTTTCTGCAACTTCTCTTTCTCTCTAAGTTTTTCATACTCTGTAATTTTATTGGTAAGTTGGGTAACCTCATCCTTAATATCTAAAATTTTAATTTCTCTTTCTACTAATTTAATCTCTTTCTCCAACTTTTCAGCGTCACGAGCAATTTCTTCCTCTATATCGCTTAATATTATTTTTGAGAAACCGTCAAAAAGCTCCTTGGGAAGTTTTTCTGAAAAACCGGAAGTATCAAATTCTTTATTTTTATTTAAATACTTTTCTACTTCTTCTATTAATCTTTGGTTTAACCTTCCTCTTATTAATTTACTACGATTTCCTTCAAAGAGAAGTTTAGGTTTTGTCTGCAGTGTCAAAATCATCAATCTTTCTTCCAAAAGCTCGCGTCTGGTTTTTTTCTCTTCAGGTTTTACTTCTTCTCCCTTTTCCTTACCAACCGACAAGACTGGTTTAGTTTTTAGTACTTCATCTGATACTGCAGAAATGGGAACACTAAGCTTATCCGCAACTATTTCTATATAATGAGCTTGTACTATTCTATCAGGAATTGATGAAAGAATAGGAACTATTTCTTTGCTTATTTTTCTTGTTCCTTCTCCAGTTTTTAAATCATATTTTGTAAAAACAGAGTTAATAAAAAAATCCCAAATTCCAACGGCTTTTTCCAAACTTCTAATTAATCCAGCAGGGTTTTTTCTAGCCATTTCATCCGGATCCTTAAAATCATCCAAACTTGCAACTTTTACTTCAATTCCGCTTCCGAATGCTGATGCAATTCCTTTTTTTGCGGCAACGTCTCCTGCAAAATCGCTATCAAGAGCTAAAGTCAATTTTTCGGCAAACCTACTTATCAAACCTATTTGCTCATCGGTTAGGGCACTACCTTTTATAGCTACTACATTTTTAATTCCTGCCTGCCAAGAAGAAATCATGTCCAATTCTCCTTCGACAATAACTACTTCTTTTGATCTTTTAATTTCCGCTTTTGCCAAATCCAAACCATATAAAACTCTTGATTTGTGATAAACGGGAGTTTCCGGAGAATTTATGTACTTTGCCCTATCCCCTTTATCGTCTTTGGGAAGAATTCTTCCGGCAAAACCTACAACATTACTTCTATGGTCAAATAAGGGAAAAATTACTCTTCCCGAAAATCTATCAACAAGTCCCCTTCCTCTATAGACCAATCCGCCATTAATGAGTTCTGACTCCTGATATTTTCTTTTAATAAGAACCTTGGCTAATGCATCCTCCTTATAGGGGGAAAATCCTAGTTGAAACTTTTTCAAAATATCAATTTTTAATCCCCTTTCTCTTGTTAAATATTTAAGAGCCTCTTTTCCTGCGGGGTGATTGAGTAAAACATAATTGTAAAACTTAGAAGCTATTCTATTTATTTCAAAAAATCTTTCTTTTTCTCCAAATTGACCAGGGTGAAGAGGTTTAAGTTTAATTCCTACTTTATCGGCTAAAAATTTTAAAGCTTCACCGAATTCCATTCCTTCGTATTTTTCCAAAAAAGAAAATACGTCTCCCGATTCACCGCAATTAGCTACAGAAAAAGTGTTTGCTATATATGAGTGGTCACCCTCAACTGTCAAGTTATGAACAACTCCCATATAGTTTCTATGCCCAATATCTTTTATCGACAACAGCCAATAAATGTTATTGTTCTCGTCGACATAAAGGTGTCTACGTTTTGCTACTAACGGGTTTGTCGACCAGGAAACGGTATAGGCAATCCCATGGTGAACATCCTTTTTATCAACTTTTTCATTTTGAACATTTCTAGAAGGATAGTATCCATTTCTTAGTAGAATATCTGTTAACTGTTCTGCCAGTATTCTCGATACGGTCGTTATATGTTTTCTTGTGCATGAAGATTTTCTTTGTCTTCTTTCAAACCCATCTCCCTTGAAGATGGCTTCCAAGAGAACCAGTTCTTTAGACTTTTCTAACTTCTGAAGTATAAAAGGTATGTGTTTATTACTGGCTCCTTTACCACAGAAGTTACCAAAGATATTAGCAATTATTGAATTACATGCTGTTACTTCAATTCCAGTTTTTCCTTTTTGATTTCTTCTGTATATCTTTGCTTCTAGCAAAAATACTTTTTTAACAAGTCGTACTATTTCATTAGCAAAATCCTCTTCGTGGCTTCCTAAACTAAACCTAATGTATGCCCTGTGATTACTACCTTCTGCAATATAGTAACCCAACAACTTCAAGAAATTACTATTAACCAGTATTGTTAACGGAGTTGTTATCGGTTTGGTTCCATGAGCTGGCCACGTTTTTGTGATATAGTCAGTTAAATTTACCTGCTTAATTTCGTTTATTGACATATCTACAGGATAAAGAAGAGTCATACCCTTCCTAAGCACTCGGGCTTGTACTTTTTCTAAAGGAAAATAGCGCCAAATTTTCTTCTGTCTTAAATCTTTAGGTAATTTCTTATAAGAATTAAGTCTTTTTGAAAGATATTTATAACCATACTTATACAGGGGTCTTCCACCAACTACATATACCATATGATCCTCAGTTATGTTCACAATCTCAGTCAATTGATTCAGTTTAATGCTTACTATTTTTCCTGCATAATTTCGTTTGTGAGTCGTTAACACTTTTTTGAAATTTCCCTTACCAGAAACAACATAACTCCCAGCTTTGATATTTTTTATTCTGTGATAACCAAAAGGTGTTTTTACACGCTCATTAGGAGGAAAACAGCCAAAGCATTTATAGATTTGAAGCTCGGGAGAAACCATAAAAGAAGGGGTTTTCTCTCCATGAAAGGGGCATAGAGCCTTATAATTCCTGCCTGCCTTTTTCAATTCTATGTAGCCCGAAATTATCGATACTATATCTGTCTTTTGTTTTACTTCGTCAACTTGGTCCATTTATCCAGATTATATCAAACTTACCCGAAGAAAAGATGAATACACGCCTTAGGCAAGAAAAACATGACGAAGACTATTAAAAATTTTCCTGCGGTGAGGGAGGGATTCGAACCCTCGATCCCGCTAGGCGGGATGCACGATCTCCAATCGTGTCGATTAAACCACTCTCGCACCTCACCATATCGGAAGAAGTTTTACCTTTCTATTTTGTTTTAACCCTATTATTTATGCTTTTTTGTGCTCTTTTTTTTCTCCATTCCTTTAATACTTTACTTGCCTGTTTTAACATCTCTTTTTCTTTTTTCAAAGCCAACATCTTCTGGGTTTTTTTCAAATCATGCCAGACCATTTCATCTATGCTTAAATTTTCACCAGGCGACCTTTCCATCATCAAATAATAAATATATCGTCTGGGAATTACCTTGCCGCCAACCACTGTTGAACCCCCCATTCTTCCTACCTCTTCCAAAACTTTAGCATTCATACCACCCGATTCTGCCATATATCTTATAGCCGCCCTAACAGAAGACTCTCCCTTTCTGACTAATACTTTGGGCATCTCCCAATCAGAATCCTTGCTTAGTTTTACACACAACCAAAGCTCTTTGCCGTTTTTAAGTCTTCTAAAAACAACAGCTCCTGATATTAGTACTAAGTTTGTTTTCATATTTTTTTTGGCGGAGGGTACAGGATTCGAACCTGTGAGGACTTTCGTCCACGGGTTTTCGAAACCCGCGCCATAAACCACTCAGCCAACCCTCCCTAAAGTGCGTCCGGTGAGAGTCGAACTCACAACCTTCAAGTCCGCAA
>DATEXQ010000005.1:0-4223 GCA_035256745.1 Patescibacteria group bacterium | reverse complement strand
TTATTTTATTTTCTCCTGGCTGTATTTTTTACCTATAAAATCGCTTCGTTTTTGTTTTCCAAAAAAGCCGGTATTCTTGCCGTTATTCTGACTATTCTTAATCCCTTCTTCTTTACATACGCCTTTGAGGGAAGGATGTATTCCATTCTTGCGCTCGGGGTTACGGCATCCATGTACTTTTTTATCAAATCTATTTCGGTAGGAGGAAAAGGCAACAGAATCGGCTATATTATTGCAACCCTGTGGGCAATCTATTCACACCACTTTGCCTTTTTTGCCTTGGTCGTGCAGGGACTCTGGTTTTTATCCGAACTGGCGTTCGGTGAAAGGGATCGCGCCAAGAAACTTATCATGTCTTTCATTATTATTGGCATTCTCTACCTGCCCTGGATCTATCCTTTGTATACGCAAACCCTGATGGTCAAGGGCGGTTTCTGGCTGGGCACCCCGACTTTAACGGACTTGAGAAATTTAATCTACGAATATCTTGCCCAAGGAATAAAATACGAACAAATTAAAATTCCATTTATCAATATTCCCCTTCACGAAATCAGTTTATATTTGGTTTTTATCACTTTAATTTTGAGAAAATGGCATAAAAATATTAAAAGTTCTCTATTTTTAATTTTATGGTTTTTTGTTCCGATCCTTGCAACTTGGGGCGTGTCTCAAAAATTCCAATCCATCTTTTTCAACCGATATCTTCTGTATGCAATTCCGGGAGCTATGGTCATATTGGCCTCAGGGAGAAGAAAGTATTCTTTAATTCCGATAGTCCTTTTGATTGTCTCATTTGCTATAACCGACTATTACTATTTTACCCACCCGATAAAGCTCCCTTTCAGACAAATAGCTCAATATGTCAAAGAGAATGAAAAAAAGGGTGATTATTTGATTAATTGGAATTCTTCTGCGCATCATCTTTGGGAAACAAAATATTACGGAGTCCCCGCTCCAGTTTATATTCCGAATGATGTTGACCTTCCGTTTTTTGTCGGAACCGCGCTCATGGAGGATGGCGATATTGTTCACGAAATTCCTACCGAGGTAAAAAGAGTGGGGGTCTTTACCAGCGGAAGTGTTGATGAGATAGCTCTCCCTGGTTATACTGAAGAAAGCGTAAAAGAGCAAGGCGGATTGAAGTTTATCTGGTATGTTAATAACAAACTTAAATAAATTTAAAAGTCTCACATCATCGGTTTTGGAATCCCTTCACACTCCTAAATGGCTTTTTATACTTTTAACCATAGTCTTGGTTTTAAGAATCCCGTCTTTTTTTGAGCCTTACTCCTACGGGGACGAGACTATTTACCTGACCCTTGGAAATGCCATAAGGGAAGGGGTTCCCCTTTATAAAGGAGTTCACGATAATAAACCCCCCCTTCTTTATGTAACAGCCGCCTTAGCAGGAAATCTTTTTTGGTTTAAGGCAATTCTGGCAATCTGGAGCATTATCGGAATATATGTCTTTTGGAAGCTCTCACTTAAAGTTCTTTCCAAAAACCTTACTGCACAAAAAGTTGCGACTTTTGTTTTCGCACTTCTTACGACAATTCCGTTTTATGAAGGCAATATAGCAAATGCGGAACTTTTTATGATTGTTCCCACAATGTTGGCGTTTTTATTGATCTTAAACCAAAAAACAAGCCCGAAAACAATCTTTCTTGCGGGAATTCTTTTCTCTGTCTCTTCCCTATTTAAAATCCCAGCTGCTTTTGACCTGCCGGCCGTTATTATTTTCTGGCTTGTCACAAACAGACTTAACAGAGCCGGAATTAAAAAAATTCTTACCAATTCCCTCATTCTTATTTTCGGTTTTACTACCCCGATATTTTTAACTTTCATCTGGTATTTTTCCCAAGGAGCGGCAAAAGAGTATCTGATTGCAGCATACTTACAGAATTTTGGCTACCTTTCAAGCTGGAGGCCTGAGGTAAAATCGGAGCCCTTCTTAAGCAAAAATGCACCGCTTTTGATAAGGGGATCTATCGTCTTTTTGATAAATCTCTTTCTATATCTTAAAAGAAAGTCTTTCTCCAAAGAATTCGTTTTTGTAACATCTTGGTTAACCCTTTCGCTTTTTGCAGTCACTTTGTCGGAAAGACCCTACCCGCACTACCTGATTCAGGCCGTTCCGTCTGTTTCCATACTTTTGGCAATGCTTTTTACCTACCAAAACCTAACCCAAACTCTTGTTATTCTTCCATTAGCTCTTTTTTCGGTTGTCCCTGTATTTTATAAATACTGGCACTACGGATCCCTCAACTATTACCAACGCTTTCTTGCGTTCTCCATAGGAAAAATGCCTAAAGACACCTATCTTTCCGGTTTTGGAGGAGAAGTCATCCGAAACTATAATATTGCAAAATTTATTAAAAGCTACACCAATAAAAACGATAGAATTTTTGTTTGGGAGGACAGTTCCCAAATTTATGCCTTAAGTAAAAGGCTTCCTCCTCTCAAATATGTCGCAGGTTATCATATAAAAGATTTCTATTCACCATCCCTCCTGATAGAAGATTTGAATTCTAACTTGCCGAAACTGATTGTAATTTTGCCGAACTCAAACCCACCAAAAGAAATAATATCATTTATCAAAAAGAATTATGTTTTTATTGAAAAAATAGACGGAGGAGAAATGTGGGGTCTTTTGGGGGATAAGGTCAGAGCTTTAATTGCTCAATAAGACGATTTAAACTACAATTAATCCTCAAATGCCAAAACCTAAGAATATAAAATCCCTTCGGGTAAAAACTCCTAAAGGGTCCTATCTAAATGTTTCAGAGATCCCTTTCTTAAAATTAATATTTGTCTTTATTTTATTAAACCTGGCAACTGCCGCGGCGGTTTTAATTGCCAATAATAAAATTCCTCCTCAAGTCCCGCTTTATTACGGCTATGCCAGGGGGGATCGGCAGCTTATAGAGTCTTCCGGTTTGGTTCTGCCAAGTTTAATGTCTGTAGGAATTATTACTGTCAACACAATAATTTCCCTTTTCATAGGTTCTGGTTATTTAAAAAGAGCCTTAGTGATATCTTCTTTTTTAGCAACTGCTCTATCATTAATTACGACCGTAAAAATAATGCTTTTGGTGGGCAGTTTTTAACCGGAATTATAATCTAAGAATAATATGCAAGGTTTCATAGTTATTACCATACTTGCCGGATTTATTTCATTTTTTGTTTCTTATCTAATAACCCCGCAAGTAATTAAGCTTGCATATAAAATAGGGATCATTGATGATCCTAAAAAGAAAAAGCATCCAAAAGTGATCCATACCTACCCAGTTCCCCGCGGAGGTGGTCTCGCAATTTTCCTGGCAGTTTTCATTTCGGCAATTCTTTTTTTACCGCTTGATAAACATTTATTGGGGATTCTGATAGGTGCACTGATTTTAGTGGGCTTGGGAATTTTTGATGACAAGTACGATTTGAATCCTTATGTCAGGTTGGTTATACAATTTATAGCGGCCAGTATCCCCGTCTTCGCCGGAATCGGCATTGCCTTTATAAATAATCCCTTAGGAAGTGGTATTATCAACCTTTCGCACCCCCAGATAGCTTTCGAGTTCTTTGGCAAACACAGCATCTGGTTAATTTCCGACCTTTTCGCGGTTTTTTGGATTGTGACTTTAATGAACTTTTTGAATATGGGAGCCAAGGGAGTCGATGGTCAGCTTCCGGGCGTGGTTGGAATTGCTGCGGCCACAATCGCAATATTATCTCTAAAATTCTCCGCCGACATCGCCCAATGGCCGGTAATTATTTTGGCAGTAATAACATCGGGTTCTTTCCTGGGATTTTTACCGCATAATACCTACCCTCAAAAAATAATGCCCGGATTTTCAGGATCGAGCTTGGCAGGGTATTTGCTCGGAATCCTTTCGATTTTATCAACCACAAAGGTGGGAACACTCCTTGTGGTTTTGGGCGTCCCGCTTATCGATACAGGATATACGGTTGTAAGAAGGGTTCTCTCCGGAAAATCGCCCGTGTGGGGTGACCGGGGACACCTTCATCATAAACTTTTGGATTACGGTCTTTCCAAAAAACAGGTTTCCTATTTCTACTGGACAACTACCGCCATCCTCGGTATCCTTGCTCTAAACCTGACCAGCTCTTTCAAGTTGTACACAATCGTTGGTCTTGCTATTCTTATAGGAGGTACCCTATTATGGCTAACTCACCGACAGCATTAATAAAAGTTGCCAGACCGATACACT
>DATEXQ010000004.1:0-8280 GCA_035256745.1 Patescibacteria group bacterium | reverse complement strand
AAAAATACTTCAAACATAAGAACTAATTCTACATACCTTTTATTGCCATTATCAAGCCAAATGACTAAACTTTATATATTATGTATTTTGGTTTTGCTTTTCTTTTCGAACTTATTATTCTATATTATCTTTCCAGAAAATTAACCAACAAAATCTGGATCATTTTTTTTAAACTTACAAAAAGTAAAAAAGCATCAACTTATTTTTATTCTTTTCTTTTTCTACCCGGTATTATTTTCCATGAAATTTCACATTTTCTTGCAGCGCTTTTTCTTCTGGTACCTGTGGGAAGAATAAATCTTAACCCCACTTTTGAAGAAGATACCAAAGGTAATATCAAAGAAATAAAACTGGGAAGTGTAGAGATAGGGAAAGCAGGACTTATAAGAGGTACATTGGTGGGCTTTGCACCTTTTATTTTTGGGATAACATTAATTCTTTTAGGAATTGGGTGGGTTATTTCAAAAGAACTTTTGGGTAATTGGACCGTAGTTTTAATTTCTATTTACATTATCTTTGAAATCGGCAATACAATGTTTTTAAGCAGAAGTGATTTAAAAACAGCTCTTGAATTAACCTTGGTAGTTGTAGTTTTATGTTTAATTTTGTATCTTTTTGGAATAAGAATAAGTTTAGATCCCCAAAGCTTTTTATCACAATCTGTAGTTGACGTTTTAAAAACCGTCGACAAGTTTCTTCTCGTTCCAATTGGTTTGGATTTTATACTCTTTACCTTTACCAAAATATTTTAAATGTTCATTTGTTTACAAAAATGATTGCATTGGGGAGATCTCTTCCCGGACCTAATTTATATCCACCCGACCAAAGAGCGGTAGACCCTCCATCATCAAGATTTAAAGCATTTTCCATCCCTAAGGCTTTCATAACTCTGGATGATTCAGCAACCGTCGCGTTCATAACAACTCCTATATAAATGGAACTTCCTTTGTTTGCTACAAAAGAACGGTTTCCCTTGCTTCCTTTTTTTGGATCATCGTCCCCTCCGAAAGCAATATTTCCACCCATAATTAAAAGGGGATAATTTGAAATCATACTGTCAATTGAGGTATCTCTGCCCCACTGACTGACTGCCGATACAAATCTAACATAACTTCCGCCGAAAATAACTCCCGGATTAGCGGAATAAACATTATTGGATGAATTAAAATAGACTTTATCTTTATTCATTAAAAGAGTATCGAAAGTATTGGTTTTTCCCGCACACGACGGATAACTTGCCGGACAGAAATATGAACCATTGACTCCTGCATATGCTCCGTTCCTGGAAACATAAGTCGCAAGAGGTAGTACTGGACAATTGTCCAAACAATCACCGTTTGATGCGGTATCAACTATTACCCGGGTAGAATTAATATCGGCTGCAATAATGTTAACCAAAAATTCTCCAGCATCGGTTGATACTTTTTGCTGTGAATATCCTGAACCAGGGGGGTTGTTTGATGCAGGAGCACTGAAACCGACTGAAGTTTTTACCTCACTTTCGGCTAATTTCGTGAATTGCTCTTCGATTTTCTTATTCAACTTTACAATAACTTCTTCTGCTTCCTGATATTTTTTTTCGGACAATAGCGAAAGAGCTTGGGCAAATAGCTTATCTTCCAGACTTGTATCTTTGGATTTGACTTTTAAATCAAGAAGGCTTTCGTATGAAGAGACAGCCTTTTTATAAGTCTTGTTAATATCGTCAATTTCCTTTTTTAATTCCTGGTTTATTTTATACTGATCCTCATTTTTCAGATTATTTAATTCAGACTCAACTTGTCTTAGTTTGTCTTCCAGGCTTACTGCGGTTTCGTTATCAACCTTACTTCTGCTGTATAAAAAATATGCAGAGTAGGAAAATATTGAGAGGACAAAAATTGCAATCAGGGAGAACAAAATTATTCTGTATTTTTTTAAATTAGGCAGTTTAATCTTCATGACTTATTAAACCATACATTTCTATTCATAACGAATAGCTTCTATTGGAGGAAGCTTGGCTGCGCGTCTTGCAGGAAATACTCCGAAGAATATTCCAATTCCTGTCGATATCACCAGAGTAATTATTACGGATAAAAGATTAATGGTTGCAGGGAAAAATATTCTTATCCCAAGGACAATAATTATTGAAAGGATAAGTCCCATTATTCCGCCGAATACAGAGAGTATGACCGATTCGGTTAAAAATTGAAGGAGTATATCTTTTTCGGTTGCACCAACAGCTCTTCTTATTCCAATCTCTTTAGTCCGTTCGGTTACCGACGCATACATAATGTTCATTATTCCGATTCCTCCCACAATTAAAGATATTGACCCAATGGCGACAAGAACACTATTTATTATTGTAAATATTTGATTAATGGTTGATAAAATTTCCGATTGTTCCGATACAGAGAAGTCGTCGTCTTCGTATCTTTTTGTCAATGCTTCTTTGGCTTTTGCTTTAACCGCTTCTATGTCTTTTTCCGATTCAACACCTAAATATATTGCCCAGAAAGTTTTATCCGGATTTATGCTTCCGAAAGTAGTTTTATAAGGAATGATTATTGAATTATCTTGTTCATTATCTCCCGATTTTTTAATTACGCCGATTATTTTAAATCGCTGTTCATCAAATCTTATATTTTTTCCGACAGCATCTTGAGGTGTGTCAAACAGTTCATCTGCAATTTTTTCGCCCAATACGGCTATTTTTGCCCGCGATTGCAGTTCGGATTTTGAAAATATTTCACCTTCCAAAAGTTGCGTATTCATTAAACTGAAATAATCTTCATTGACTCCCATCAAGTAGCCGAATTTAGCTTCACCGCCGGTATCAACCTTGGTAGACTTAAAGTATAAGGGAACAGTATACCTAACATTAGGAATTCTTTTTAGACTGTTAACGTCTTTTTCGTCAAATCTTGCTCCTGTCACAAGTCCGGGGCCAAATCCGCCTTGTCCGCCAAATCCGCTTCCGGGCATAATCATTATCAGATTTGCCCCCAAGCTTTCAAACTGCTTTTCAATATAATTTTTAAGCCCCAGTCCCAAGGCAATAAGCATTACAACCGACATTACTCCAATAAGAATTCCGAGGGCTGTTAAAAAAGTCCTTATACGGCTTCTGTTTAAATCAATAAAAGCCGTTTTTATTAAGTGTATTAATTCTTCGTTCATTTTTTTATATTCCATCCGAAATTTTTCCGTCCTTCATATAAATTTTCCTTTTTGTTCTGTCCGCTATATCTTTTTCATGAGTTACCAAAATAACAGTAACTTTATACTCTTTGTTTAATGTTTCCATTAAATCAAGAATTTCGTCTCCTGTTTTTGAATCCAAATTTCCGGTTGGCTCATCAGCCAGAATTATTTTTGGATTCATAATCAAACTTCTGGCTATAGCAACTCTTTGCTGCTGACCACCGGAAATCTTATTGGGAAAAAAATTTCTTCTCTCGTAAATTCCGAATTTTTTTGCCAGATCTAAAGCCCTTTGGGTAAAGTCAAATTTAAATTGAGTTTTTGCATATTTTGTAGGAAGAAGGATATTTTCCAAAACGGTAAATCGGTTGATAAGATTGAAGGATTGAAATACAAAACCGATATAATGGTTTCTTAAATTGGAAAGCTGGTTGTCGGAAAGCCTTGATATATCTTTGCCGTCAAGATAAATTTTTCCCGAGGAAGGCCGTTCGAGAAGCCCCATAAGATACATCAGCGTTGATTTTCCACTTCCGGATGATCCTATTATGCTTATATATTCCTTTTCTTTAATACTTAAGCTGACATTTTCAACTGCATGGACCTGTTCGTCTCCCAGAGTGTAGAGTTTTGATACATTTTCAAGCTTGATCATAAGCGGAGCTTGCGATTAGCTTTAGCTAATCAAAAATAATATCTCCTTCTTTAATATCGCCGATTATTTCGGTATTTTCTTCTCCTTCTATCCCCGTCTCGATATATACCTTATTTCCCATCTTGCCTAAGTTTATAAATTTTCCTTTTTTGTCGGAGTTTACAAACCTGGAGGGTACGAATAATATATTATCCTTTTGAGATAAAATGAATTTTACATCTCCTGACATTCCGATTCTTAATTTCTCCAGAATATTGTTTAAATCGGAGAAAATAATTTTTATTCTATAAACCGTTGAAGACTCTCCGCTTTTTGGAGTGTAGCTGATATATGAAGTCTTGCCCTTCAGTTCGGTTTCGGAAAATGAATCAAGAATTATTGAGACTTCGGTATCTATAGCTAGATCAATAACCTCGCTTTGATCGGCAGTAACCTCAAAATAGATAGTTTTGGGATCAAGAAGTTCGATTTGCGTGTCTGTAAAAACTACGTTAACACCAGGAGTAGTATTGCCTATGTAAGTAATAAAACCATCGAATGGGGCTATTAATACGGCATTTTTAAGGTTGTATTCTGCAGCGCGAAAAGCATCGTAAGCATAATCTTTGTTGGCTTCAGCTGTCGTTCTTGTGTCGCGTTCAGAATATGTTTCTGTTGTATCTTTGTTTTTTAGATCATCGTGGACTTTATCAACGGTTGCTTCATATTTTCTTAAAGTTGATAAAGTTTGCTGATAGGCAGCATCAAGGGTGGTTCTATCCAGGGAGCTTAACGCCTGGCCTTTTTTAACCAACATTCCTTCCGATACTCCTATCCAGGCTAATTTTCCTGAGGTTGGGAAAGTTAGTTTTGCATATTTTTCAGCTCTTATTTCTCCCGTAAGAATTAATTCTTCTGCAACCGTTCCTTTTTCGACTTTGGTACTGACAATCTCTTTTTTTAACCTTCTTGAGGAAATTATGAATATACCCGTAATAACCAAAACTAAGATTCCGAGAAAGATTAATCGCCTTTTGGTAAATCTAATTTTTAGAGGAGAAGGAATTTTAGATTTTATTGTAATCAAAACCTTACCATCGGGTAAAAATTTTTTAGGATTAATTTTTTTTAAATTTATAATTTTTGACATAAAAAACCTCTATAGAGAAATACTTTAGGAGGTTATTTTGAATTTTAACTCTAAGTAAAGGAGAATTCAAATGAGGATTGATACGAGGGGGGAAGGAGTAGGGAGAGTGGCAGCATTTTGCCAAGCGCCTTATTGTTTTTTCCTTCGCCCCCTCGTTATGGAAACTGCTCCACTGGATTAATATTTTTCTTAATACCCGAACGCTCTCGGTGTTGCTTTCAAACGACAGGGTTTACCGTTTTTACCGCGGTCTACTCTGATCAGTCCTTGAGCACACAACTTCTTCAGTACAGCAAGAGGACTAGATGCACCAATATTATGAAGTTGATCGATCATCGCTGTGGTTGATATACCACAGTCATTTTTTTTGAGCACCGATAAGACCAAATTCTCCAATTCGAGTTCCATCGATATCCTCCGATATCATCCTGAGAAATTTTCCAGTGGGACAGCTATTTAAAGAGCAAATATACCCTTTTTTATTGGGTGTTTAATATTTTATCAAATATTAGCCACAGAATCAAATTTGAGTGAGCCTGTGAGTTTATAATTAGTTCTTTATTTTATACCTATGTTCTATAATAAATTTAGATGAAAAAAATCTGGATTTTAATTCTTTGTTTAGCATTAATAGGGGTAGGTATTTACTTTGTAGCTAATTACTTATTCTATGACATAAGCCTAAAGGGAGTAGTTCCGGCAATGAAATCTACAGGGAAAGATGTAAAACAGTATCTCCCCCAAAATTCAAAAATGTATTACCCTTTCAGGGTTTCCTCGGGATACAAGATAGACGTTTTTGCAAACATGGGAAGAAATCTCCCCAGAGCGTTTGTTTTTGATTCTAATGGAACTCTTTTGGTTTCGTCCACCACCCAAGGAAAAGTAATAGCCTTGCCCGATAAAGACAATAATGGTAAAGCTGACAAACAAGTTGAGGTTATATCTAATTTGAACAAACCCCACGGGATTGCTTTTGATGGCGATGAGCTTTACGTTGCCCAAACAGATAAAGTGGTCAAATATGCCTATAACCCCACGGATTATTTAGCAACTGGTGGAGAGATTATAGTCAATCTTCCTTCCGGGGGAAGGCATTCTACAAGAACAATAAGAATTTATAACGACAAGCTTTATATAAGTGTCGGTTCATCTTGTGACGCCTGTGTTGAAAGTGACTGGCGAAGAGCCACAATCTTGGTTTCCAATTTAGACGGAAGCGAATTAAAAGTGTTTGCAAAGGGTTTAAGAAATACCGTATTTTTTACATTTGATGTGAACGGAAATATGTGGGGGACTGATATGGGTAGAGATGATTTGGGAGATAACCTACCTCCGGATGAGCTTAATTTGATATCAGAAGGAAAAGATTATGGTTGGCCTTATTGTTATGGTAATAGGGTAAGGGACTCGAAATTTATGCAGAATTCATTTTGCAGCAATACAGAACCACCAATCTATAACTTTCCAGCACACGTTGCTCCTTTGGGTCTGACTTTTATCAAATCAACACAATTTTCCCCAACAGGAGACAACAGTCTTTTGGTTTCTTTCCATGGCTCGACAAACAGCAATTCCCTTGTAGGTTATAAAATAATTTACCTACCAGTTTTTGCAGGAAGTGTCGGAGAAAGTTCTAACCTTCTCACAGGATTTCTTCAGGAAAAGGATGTATTGGGAAGACCAGTTGATTTAATATTTGATACAAGGGGAAATCTGTATATATCTGATGACTATGCAGGTTTGGTATACATATACGGTAGAGAATAGTTTTTCAATGAACATTATTTCCTCAATATTTTTAGGTTTCCTGCAGGGTTTAACTGAATTTTTACCGGTTTCCTCAAGCGGACATCTTATATTGGTTCAGAGCCTTATTCCCGGTTTTTCTCAACCAGGAGTTCTTTTTGATGTCTTTTTACATTTTGGTACTTTTTTTGCGGTTGTGGTTTTCTTTTGGAAAGAAATTATAAAACTTCCTTTAAAATATTATTTGTATTTGGTATTAGGGACAATTCCAGCTGCTTTTATAGGTTATTTTTTCCAATCTCAATTAGAAGCTCTTTTTACAAGTACGAAATTGATAGGTTTTGCTTTATTGGTAACAGGAGTAGCAAATTTGTTGACAGATAGAATGAAAAGTAGAGGGAAAAAGTTGTCATTTAAAAACTCTTTCGTTACAGGAGTTTTCCAAGCAATAGCCATAATTCCAGGAGTTTCAAGAAGCGGGACAACCATTTTTGCCTCGGTAGCCCAAGGAGTGGATAAAAAATCTGCGGCTAAATTTTCATTTCTTTTATCAATTCCTGCGGTATTGGGAGCCAATATCCTCGAATTTACAACATATGGATTAAATGAAATAGAAAACTACACTTTTTATTTAACCGGTTTTGTTTTTTCCTTTGCTTCCGGGTTACTTGCTATATATCTTGTTTTTAAATTTTTGACACAAAGGAAATTTAAGATATTTGCTTATTATTGTTTTTTCTTGGGAATACTGGCAATACTTCTTTAAATTATCTTCGGAAGAAAAAGAAAAAAAGCTACTATAACAGAGAGAATTGCTGAAACAAGAACAGCGGCCGCGGATACATCTTTTGCAATTTTTGCCTGATCTTGTATTTCCGGACTGACCAGATTGACAACAGCCTCTAAGGTTGTATTGATAAGTTCCAAAATAAGTACAAATCCTATTGTTAAAGCCAGTATAGCAAGCTCCAGGAAAGAAAAATTGAAAACAACTCCCAAGATAACCGCAAGAATTGCCAAACCTATATGTATACGAAAATTGGGTTCGTTTTTTAAAGCGGCTTTAATGCCCTCAAATGCAAAAGAAAAACTTTTAAAAGTTGAGAATCTTAAGCTCATCACTTTAAGTATAATTCCTTTCTGATTTAAATTAAAGTTTTATGTTACTATTAAAAAAGAGCCTGAATATGAAACGTATTTTTATAATATTTCTTCCGATTGTTTTTTTAATACTTTCTCTAATTGTTCTGTGGCAAACAAAAACAAAAATAGGAAGTACAAATTGTTGCGGGGCTAAAGATTTTACTGGGGAAATAGACCCGAATGCCAACCTTGCTATTTTTGAGGGAAAAGAAATAGAAGTTCCACAGATTGCTTTTGAAAACCCTAAAAATCCTCCCGTATTGGGAATATCAACTAACGAGCGCTACATTGAAATTGATTTATCAGAACAGAAATTAAGAGCTTGGGATGGAAGTAATCTTTTTCTGGAAACTCTTGTTTCCACGGGGCTTCCCTGGATGCCGACTCCGAAGGGAGAGTTTCATATCTGGATTAAACTTCG
>DATEXQ010000003.1:0-18671 GCA_035256745.1 Patescibacteria group bacterium | reverse complement strand
TCCCAGTCGATACTTATCCGAACTGGGGATTTCTTTAGCCAGTTTAATTAGCATCGGCATAGTCGCAATTTCGGATAGGGTAATGTTTATGGAAAAAGGAGTGGGGAGAGTAAGCAGTAAACTTTTGGCAAACGGGATTACTGTAATAAGTTTTCTAATACTATTATTCGGAATAATTCTCGGTAAGGGTTGGTTTATGAATTCTCAAGTTCTTGGAATTTGGGAAGAAATTAATAAAGGGGATATTTGGATTGCCAGGGAAGGATTTAATATTTTTTGGCAAATTTCCGGATATGTAATAACGGGAGTCACTTTTACGACATTAACCATTTTGGGAATCAGGTCACAAACTGCCAAGCCGGGAATATAAAAAATTCTTACAATGCTAAAAAAACTAACAGTAATTTTTTTTGTAGTTATAATTTTTGTTATTAATTTGGCTTTGATATACCCATATCTGATACAGTCAACGCCGGGTTGGGTTGAATCAATCGAAGTATCATTTATTGTTATTGGTCGTTGGTGGGCACAGAACTTTCCCCATATTTGGTGGAATCCTTATTGGTATGCGGGATTCCCAATGAGGTTTTCCTATGTTCCTTTGGTAACAGTGTCAACTGCAATTCTGGGTACACTCATAAAAAACTATGGTCAGGGTTACCATCTTGTTGTAGGTATTGGTTATGCATTAGTACCTGTTAGTCTCTTTTTCTTTATTAGGCATCTAACTAAAAATTCTTGGGCCGCTTTTTGGGCAGTCTTACTTTTTAGCCTTGTACCCCCTATTGGAAACTTTTTAACCTATGCTCGAGAGACACATTTAAGGTTCCCAGGACAAGAGATCCCTCCTTGGAGGATGATTATTCTTCTTATTTACGGAGAAGGACCACACACCATTGCCCAGATTTTTATACCTTTAGCTGGTCTTTTTTATCTGAAGTTTTTAGAAGTTAAAAGATATTCATGGATGATTTTAGCAAGTCTTTCTATCATGCTTATGGCAATTTCAAATCCCATTGGCCTTTGGGCGGGTGGCATGCTTCTGGGAAGTATCTTTATCATCTTTTTTTTATACAAAGCAAATAAAAAAGAAATTATTTTCAGAACTTTCCTGATATTTATTTTGTCTTATCTTTTTGCAGCATTTTGGTATACTCCAGGCTTTATCCAATCCGACCTTATAGCAGAAGGCGGAGGGCTTGCAAAAATGTTGTTTTGGCATTTTCCTTGGGGAATAAGTTTGGCAGGACTTATCATAGGAGTATTTCTCTATCTCATTCGGAGGTTTGTCAGTTCTCCTTACATAGCCACCTTAGTTTTTTGGTTTTTATTAACTTTCTTTGTGATTGTCGCTTTCTATAAGTACGGTATTGAGTTTGCCCCTCAAGCCAGGCGCTATGTTCCTGAACTAGATATGGCAAGTGTTGCTCTTTTAGCTGTTATTGCATCCCGAATAAGCAAAACAATCCATAAGAAAACTAAGTTTGCAGATTATATTATTCCACTTTTTGTTATTTTAACCTTATTTTTTACTTTCAAAACTTGGTCTGCAGCAAAGTACTTCACTTCATATGATGATGGAGCAAATAGGGGAAACGTTGAAAAGAGAATGAACCAATATCTTTCGGGGAAAATCCTACCTCTGGAGAGGATATTTCTTTCCGCCAACTATTCCTTTTGGATTAATATGCAAACAGATACTTGGCACCTAAGAGGCGGGCATTGGCAGGCCTCAATACATCCTTGGGAACCTCATGCAGGCTATCAAATAATTTCTGATAAAGATGGAGAAGCCTCGTTTTATTGGCTTAAAATCTTCTCTCTTAAATGGATATTGGTTAATAATTTTGGCAGTTCCGTTTATTATCGTGATTATAATTATCCGGATAAGTTTGAGGGAATATTGACTGAAAAAGAAGAGACAATTGATTCAGCAGAGGTTCTTTATAAGGTTCCACTTGTTCACGAGATGGCAGGTCCTGTTGACTTAAATAAAATAGCTAGCCTAAAGGTGCCGCAAAACGGAGTTGATAAGGAAGCCTTAAAATTATACGTTTCATGGATAGATGAAAATTCTAGTCAATTTAATTTTAAAAGGTTAAATAATGACAGATATATTATTGAAGGTATTACCGGAAAAAATGAGGGCATTCGCATTGCAATGAGTTTTGATAAAGGCTTTAGAGCTTATGATGAAAATGCCAAAAGGTTGGAAATTGTCAAAGACCCTCTAGGCTTTATAGTTATTAGACCTCCCAAGCCAGGAGTCAATAAGGTTACTCTTGTTTACAAACAGACACTTGATTTTTATTTGGGATGGTTTTTGTTCGCTGGAGGTATTCTTCTAGCTATTTTTTTAAAAGTGATAATTAAAGAAAATGATGGGAAAAATTAAACAAAAGGCAGGATTAGTAGTTGGGCTAATTCTAGTTCTTTTAACAACATTTCTAACTGCCCAAAAGTTATCTTTGATTAGCGGTTTTCCCAAAGGAGTTGATGCTTATGCTCATTTAACTCGTATTGTTTGGATTTTAACGCGCTTTCCTCAAATCAACTGGAATCCATCCTGGGATTCGGGAACTTTCTTTTGGCTTTGGAGTTACCCTCCTACAGGTTCCATTTTATCAGCACTCCTTGTCAAAATATTTGGAATAAGTGTTGAGGCATCGCTAACATGGGTTGCATTTGCCTGTATGCTAATTTTTGCCCTGGGTCTCTTTGCCACCTTGTCTTTGTGGACAGGAACCTGGATTTCAATCCCTATTACTCTTTTAGCACTAACTACTCCAGCACTTTGGAGTTGGTGGGGACATGGGGGTAATTACATAAGAATTTGGGGTATGGCTTTTTATTCTTTATCTTTGGCGATATTTGTTTATTATCTTAAAAAACCCAGTCGTTGGGTTTATATTTTTCTAATTATATTTTTAGGTCTTTCCTTGACCACTCATATGCTTTTTACTGCTCTTACCGTAGCCACAATCGGAGGTTATACTCTGTTTTCGGTTCCAGGGTTCAAAGAAAAAATAATAATTCTTGTTAAAACTTTAGGTTTAGGATTACTTCTAGCTTCTTTTTGGTATGTGCCCATGATTTTCTCTACAACAGGGGAAAGGTTTTTAGAGCAAAGTTTGGGAGGACCTGTTAAATTTTCCAGCCTTTTTAGTATATTACCGCAAGAACCTTTTTTTTCTTTGCCTTTGTATTTTACGGTTTTTATGGTAGCTACATTTGCTGCTGGTGTGATTTTAATTTTTTTCAAACATAAATTAAATTCTAGGCTTTGGGCGGTAATGTCAACTTTCACAATAGGGCTATTGGGAGCTTTTGCCTATGCTTTTGGCAGAAATTTTGATTGGTTTCCCAGAAGTTTTAGCGCATCAGGTTTTGCACCGTTTGCCGCATTCCCCTTTATAATTATTTTTTCCTGTTTACTTGCTGGAGGAATAACAGGAGCAGTATTTAATAGGTTTAAATATTCTTTAATTATCGTATTTCTTTCGCTTGGATTTTCTTTTGGAATTATTTTCATCTTGCTAAACCGGAATTATTCAAAATATATCATTTACAACATGACTGAAAAAAATCAAATACAAACTTACGCAATTGATCCTGTTAAAGCATTACCATTAGATGAAAAATATCGCTTTGGCACGGATAGCGCCTTTGTTTCTGATTGGTTTAACTTCCTTTATCCCAATCTTTCTCAAACTAGGGATTATATTTATCAGGGAATTCCGTATAAAAACTGGCAATTTTTTCAAGAGTATACTTTGTGGACCCAAGAAGGAGGATATCCTGAGGCGCAGTGGCTTTTGGATTGGTATGGAGTAAGGTATTTTACAGTTGGTTTTGCATCAGGAAACACAAAATTTGATAAGTTTTTTTCTCGACCGGATTTATTTGAACAAATATATGCAGATCAGAAACAGAACTATTATCTTTTTGAATATAAAAATGCAAAGCCGATATTAGTTGCAAGTAATGCAACACCTGTTTTGGTTTTTGGGCAGGATAAAGATTACGAAGTTTTTGTTAGAAGTCTTGCATTGGGTGGTCTTGGTAGCGATACGGTCATCCCTGTTTATGGGGGAGAGAACATCAACAAGTTTGATAGGTCAAAATTGTCTTTTTTTCCCGATATATTCCTTTACCATTATAAACCAACAGATTCTTTGGCAGAGAAAGATTTGATTCTCGACTATGTTGTTAATGGAGGAATTGTTTATATAGAAGCGGGTCCCGAGACCCAACTTCTTAGTTGGCCAGCTTGGTCCCCAGTTGCTCAAGGTCAAATTATAGAAATAAAAGATAATTGGAACTTTACCTTTATTTCGGAAGAATTGGGTATTAATGAACAGGAATTTTCTCCACCCATCTATGGCAATGATCCTTGGAAATTGTTGAAGGGAAAAGTTCTTGATAGTTTAGATGTGGAAATTCTAATAAAGGTTCTCGACCAACCAGTGGTTGTAAAAAAGCAATTTCAAAAAGGTTATGTTACTTGGTCTTCAATGAATTTACCTTACCACGCAGAATCTTTTAGAAATCAAAAAGAAGTATTGCTTTTGACCAAACTTTTAAATATTTCAACGTTACCCGAAAAAATCGGAAATGTTAATCTCATCAAAAATAAGCCAGAAGAAAGAATTTGGGAAATAAATGGGCCTGGAAAGGGAATTGTTTGGAAAGAATCCTGGTTCCCCAGATGGAAAATTACTTGGACAGACAGTAAAGGAAAAAGGGGTATAAGTCCTCATTATTTAGCCGGTCCATCATTAAGTTATATTCCTTTACCGCAGGATGCAACTTATCCAATCAGAGTTAATGCCATATATCATTTAAATTTTTTTGATTATTTGGGATGGATAATTACCGTTTTAGTGTTTATATATCTTTTATTTTATATAAAAGGAGGAGAAATATTTTCCAATATTTTCGGAGGTTTATCAACGAGATTTTCAAAGAAAGTAAAAGGGTGGTGGGAGAAAGACGAGGATGAACTTCAATAATTTCTTGCCAGACTATAGCGAGCAAGAGCTAAGACGCTTTCAAAAATCTTTTTTCTGATGTGGAGGGATCCGAGTTTCTTAAAAAAATACCAAAAAATACGTGGTTGTAAATAGAAAGATAACAAAAATTGTTTTTGAGCTCTTTTAAGGTTGGATTTTGTTAAACCAACAGGTATAAAAGAAGGCCTAGTCATCATAGGTGGAGTCTTGCTTTTAAGAATTTTACCGAAACGAGGCCAAATCTTTTCCGCCATGGTGCCTGGAATAACAGTAAAAAAAGTTGCATGGAAGTCGGTTAGGTAATTTTCCTTGATAAAGCGTTTGGTTTCTTGCAAGGTTTTTTGGGTTTCTCCGAATGAGCCGACCATAAATAATCCTTTAACTGCAATACCAGTTTTCTGACACATTTTTAAAGCTTTTTTATGCTGGCTAACTGTTATTTGTTTGTTAATGGCATTTAATACTTTTTGGCTTCCGGATTCAATACCAAAACTTATTTGCCAGCAACCAGCCCTTTTCATTAACCTTAAAAGAGGTAAATCGACTAAATTAGTTCTAGCGTGGCAAGCCCAAGTTAAATCGAGTTTTTCTTTTATTAAGAGACGGCAAAAATTGATAACCCAGTCTCGGTTGGCTACAAAAGTATCGTCTTGGAAATATATATCTTTAATGCCAAAAGCTAGCTGCATATTTTTGATTTCATCTATTACATATTCAGGACTATTTTGCCTAACAATACTGCCAAAAGCGTTTTTATTACAAAAGAAACAGTTTCCCGGACAACCGCGGGAGGTAACCAAACCAGTTGAAGGCCATCTTTTAAGACTATCTCCTGCAGGTATATAGTTTTTTGTTAATTCAGGTAGCAGATCCCATGCAGGAAATGGCAGACTATCTAAGTTTTTAATGAAAGGTTGGGGTAGAGTTCTTACCATGTTAACTTTTTTGCGGAAGATAATCCCTTTTACTAAAGCTATGTCCTTTTTCTTTTGTAGAGTTTTGGTCAGACTAACAATTGTTTGTTCACCTTCGCCTATAACCGCAACATCGAATTCTGGATGTCTTTTCATAACTTGCTCAGCACACATAGTCATGTGACCACCACCAACAACGATAGGAATATTCGGATTTATTTTTTTTAGTGATTTTGCGAGAAGCGAGACAGCTTCTTCGGAAACGTAATAGACGCTAAAACCAATCAAAAGCGCTGGTAAGTCTTTTCGAATTCTGTTAAGAGTTTCCCTTAGATTCAATTTTTCAGCTGTAGCGTCGATTATAACTGGTTGAAAGCCTTTTTCCCTAAGAACAGCTGCAAGAGAACATAACCCTTGTGGAGGAAGTTCATTGCCTGCTTCTGCCAAGTAACCGTAAAGTGACTTAAGATACATAGGGGGGTGTACTAGGATTACTTTTGGTTTCACAATGTATATTCTATAACTAAAATGTTATTTTTAGTAGTAAGGTATAAAGTATATTGGGTATAGAATAAAAAAAGATGTTTAAGTCGGATTTCTGGAAAAAATTTGTTTGGATTTTAATTGGTTTAATATTTTTAGGAGTAGTTAGTTTGTATTTAGGTGGGGGTTATCTAGTTTATCCTCTTAAAGGAGGAGATTCGGCTAACGCTCTATTCCACATTAACTACCTTTATCAATACTGGCCTAAAGCAGCTTTATGGGAACCTAATTATGGTGCGGGTTTGTCTCTGGTAGGAATAAATTATGGTGCTTATTGGTTTCCTGCAATGACGGCAAGACTTTTCGGATGGCTGCCTATTCAGGCTATGCACTTTTGGCAATGGTTGAGCATATATGCCACCAGTGTGGGGATTATGGTTTTAGGCTGGATGATTATTGCGCCTTTTTGGGGAATCTTAGCGGGACTGTTTTTTCTTTTATCAAATATTTCCTGGATATGGGATGCAAGAGTTGGGTTGTTTTCGTTCCAGGAAAGTTTTATCTTTGTCCCACTATTTTTTATTTTCCTGCATAAAGCTCTCTATACAAATAACCAAGATAATAAGATAAAAGTCTCACTTTATACATTTTTGGCCTCTATTGCTTTAGCTTTGGCTTATTGGTTCCACCTGGTTACCGGTGTATTAGTGGCCGAGGCAGCTTTGATCTATGCTCTTTTGTTTTCCCCGAAAGTTTTGAATTTTTTTACTAGGATAAAATACTATTTTAGAATACTTTTTCTTTCATTATTATTATCTTCCTTCTGGTGGGTACCTTTTACCTTTTATAATGAACGTGTTTTAAAAGGTAGAGTTGATTATTTCGATTTAACAAGTTTGCCTATCGTTCCTTGGAAAATATATTTCGGAATACAAGGGTTTACCAATCAGGTACACGATATCTTTTTTAGTTTCTTTGCCCTACCTGTTTTGATTTTATGCCTTATAGGAATTATTTTAGGAGTAGTCAGAAAAAACAAACTGATAATTAACCTTTTTTTAATAAGTGTATTTTTTTTCCTTCAGTCAATTGCAAAAAGCATTGTCCCAGATATAGTCCGGATGTTTGTCTTTTTTTTCTCGCTTGTTAATACAAGAGCAATTCTTATAACTATCATCTTTTTACCAATAATTGCGTCTTTTGGGGTATATGCTTTTTCGGATTTGATTTTCTGCAAGTTAAATAAGGGATTAGCAAAATCAGCTTTGGTAATTGTACTATCTGTTTTTATCACAGTCCTATTAGTCTGGAAATTAGACAGACTACCTTCTGGGTATTTGGGGTATTGTGATTCAAGTTATGGCCCAGAGGCATATGGAACAGATGTTGATTGTCAAAAGCCTGCTATAGAGATAATTAAAAGTAGATTCAAAGCTATCTTTTCACCAACGAAACAAGAAATAGCGGGTGGAGATTTTATGAAAAAAGTAGCTAGCCTTATTCCAGAAGGAGATAATGTCAGGGCAGATATTACTCCAAGAAGAGGTAATGATATACAGTATTGGGGTTTAGTGTCTCCAGTCTCAATTTTGCAATCAAGCAATTTTATTACTAAGATACCAATTGACTTTTTAAGTTATCATAACGATGCATATTATAAAGGAAAAGGTAACAAAGAGAAGATTGAACAGATGGCTAATTGGTTTGGTCTAGATTACTTGATTCTTGATAGCAACGAGCCGGAAATAACTGCTTCCTTTGCCAATTGGCCAGTCACTTCCCAATATGGCACTATAGAAATTCATCAGTCTCCGTATTCAACTTATCCAGTCGGATTAGCAACCCACAGCAATCGGCCAGCGATTTTATTTTTTGGCGATCAGAAGCAGGATGCCTATTTTAAGTGGTGGCAGCTTTTAGTAAATGGTGGATTGGATTATAACAAAGCATTTATTGTAGACGGGGGTAGGGGGATAGAATATTTTAATGAAGATGAATTAACTCGTTTTTCTACTATATTTTTTTGGGGAGAAGAGTATAAAAATGCAAGAGAAACTGACAAGCGTATTAAAAAGTTTTTAGAAAATGGAGGAAGGATAGTAATCGACACGGGCTGGGAATATACTGCTCCTTTCTGGAAAAAAGAAAATCTTCCTGACTGGATGCCGGTTTCAGTAACAGATTGGCAGAAATTTACGAAGTGGCAGCTTACAAGCAGTGCTCCTAACCTGTCAGATATCATTACCTTTTGGAACCCACCAAAATGGGATGGGGATAATTGGGGAGCAGCGGTTGTTAAAAGGGAGAATTTAAGGCAACAAGCATCGCCTCTTATAACTGATGACCTAACAGGTGAAGTTTTGGCGGCTAAAATGCCATACGGAAAAGGGGAAATTATTTGGACAGGTTTAAATTTAGTAGGTATGGCACAAATGAAAGAAACTAGAGCAGGTACCTTGGTGAAGAGTTGGTTGGAAAAAGGGGAAGATACTTCACAAACCTTTCCGATAAACTTGAAGCGCAGAGGTCCGGAAAAAATTGAAATAGCACTCGAAGGTCAATCAACTCCAACATGGCTCTATTTTCGCGAATCTTTTTATCCGAGTTGGCAGGCAAAAAGCGGAAATAATAAACTTGACTATTACTATGGGGGACCGGCTTTAATGCTTGTTTATTTACCGGCTGGCACTACAAAAGTTACTTTATCCCACAACTTACATTGGACTATAATGGTTGGAGGTATAGTTTCAGCCATTGTTTTTATTGGCATGGTCGTAAGTATTTCATATCTACTAATAAGAAAGCTGTATAAAAAAAGTGAAATATGAATTTAATTAAAAGAATTTTGTCTATTTTTATCCATGTTCTCATCATAGTTGGACTCTATATTGCTTTCCTTCCTATTGCCAAGCTTTTTTATTATCACGACCTCCCCTTGGGTAACGACACCTTAAATTTTATGTATTACACCCAAGAGTTTCGGAATAACCTAGCTTTTCCTGTTTCAGCCTGGAAGTTTCAAGCTTTCGAAGGAATGCCTAGAGTAGTTGACACGAGTTGGCTGCACTTCTATGTTATTCAACCTTTAGTCTCATGGCTTGGTATAATGCCAGCAACAAAGATATATATACTCGCTTTTCTTTTTCTTTTCATTGCCTTTTCTTATCTTTTGTTTTATGAATTGTCGAGGAATTATTTGTTGTCAGGAGGCCTTGCTTTAATTCTTTTAAAAACAGGAAATATTTATGTTCCGCTTTTTTCTTCTGGAGTTGTACTTTCCTCCATCTCGCAAACATTTTTTCCGTTAACAATGTATTTCTTGGTCAGATTTTTTAAAAGGAATGAGTTAAAAAGTTTTTATTTAGCGGCTGTTTCACTTGCTTTGGCTGTTTTTACTCATCCAGGGGTTGGAACTCTTATTACATTGATATGTGCAGGAATTTTTTTAGTTTTTATATCTACCTCGACTGTTGGTTTATTTAATGTAAAAAGCAAGTTTAAGCTGGCATTAAAATTTTTTGTGATTTCCGGAATGCTAATGTCTATTGCAATACTTCCGGATATTTATACGAAGTTATTTGAAGGGGGTCATCAGTGGATGGTACCTGTGTATACCGCGCAAAAAGAACTTTTTTCTTTTCTGTTTTCAACCCTAAATGCTCAGCTTTTTGTTGTAGCAGCGACTTCGTTTATTGTTGGAATTATATTCATTAAAAATATTAATAAATTTTTCTTGCCCTTTTTGGGTTTCATTATTTATTTTTTTGCTTTTGTTGGAGCCACATATTTGGGTAAAAATCCATTAGGTGGAATCTTCTTCTCTCACAGAATATCCTGGATGTTTGTGATATCTTTGCTCGCGCTTACTGCAACTTTAGTATCTCCAGAAGCTACTTTTGGATTCGGAAAAATAAAAAAGGGGATATCAATATTTCTCAGCATTATAATTATTCCGGCTATTTCACTAACCTGTCTTATAATACCTTTAAAGCAAATTTTCAATTTTATGCCGGGTGATATTTTCTCAACAGTTAAAACTGATAATTTGGCTAGTGATACAGTCGCGATTTGGTCGAAACCATTTTTATCATTAACCAATACAGATTTATTATTTTTCGAAGAATCTGATCTTCAGTATCGGTTTTATGCCATGGATTATGCTCAAAATTTGGCTTTGGGATTTATTTCTCGTTTACCACAAAACAGAGGTGGTTTTCATTTTTCAACATGGAAGAATGTCAATTGGTATGCCTGGTATGATGCGGCTCTGGCTGATGAATCCCAAACTAAAGGTCGTTTAAATCCCTACGTTGCTGAACAACAATCTTTATATTTGATTGATTGGTACGCTACAAAGTACATGTTTTCTTGTCCGTGCACACCAGGACTATTGGCTTCATGGTTTACCAGAGAGGATAGCCCGTACATTGGTAAAAAGAGTATTAAAAATGGTGACATGATGTTAAGAGTTAAAGATGAATACACCTCTTCCATAGTGGTACCTTCTAATGCCAAAGTAATCGGGTTCATTGGCTCAAGACAGGGTTATGACTCCTTTTTAAGAAATTTAGGCATCCTGGTTTATAATTCTAAATTTGTTATTCCTATTCATTTACAAGAGCGCTTAGAGGATGTAAAAGATGGTGACTTATCCGATATCGACGGACTGATAATCTATTCTTATAGAGAAAAAGATAAAGAGAAGCACTTGGCTTCTTGGGGAAAGATCGAAAATTTTGTTAAAAATGGAGGAGTTGTACTTGTAGAAACAGGTTCTGATTCCCCAGAAAAATATTTACCCACCTTACCAGAAATATTTCCCATAGAGAAAATAACGATAGGAACTGTGGGGACTGAATGGCAGGTAACTACCAAAGGGAACACCTTTAACCAAGTAGATTTTACACAACTTTCACCTTTAACTTATGAAGGTTCTTATTGGGGAGTTGATTATACTACCCAGATTAAGCCAGGAGGTACTCTTGAATTAGCAATCAATGATAAGATTTTGGTGGCAGAGAGAACTATTGGTAGGGGAAAATTCATTTGGTCAGGTATAAATTTCTTTTATCGAACACACTATTTTCATACCAATGCCCAGAATGAAATAAATATATTCAAAAATTTACTTGACAACGAGTTTGGGGTTACTAAACAGGAGACTCCTGCGTTTAAGTTTAATCGTCCAAAATCCGAAAAGATTATTTTATTTTCAAGCAATGCGCGAGGAGTTTTGTTTAAGGAAAATAACTATGGTGGCTGGGTTGCGAATGCAAGTTCAGGAACAAAATCTCGGAATTTAAAGATTTATCCTGCCGGACCCGATTTTATGTATGTCAGGTTACCGAGTGATGTTGTAGAGGGTAATTTTGAGATGGTTTTTAAATATAAAGGAAGGTTAGATAATTGGTTATTTTTTGGATTGACTGTTTTTGGTTTGGCTTTGGTAATAGATGGAATATTTTTAAACCAGAAGCTTTTTAGATTATTAGTTAAACCTTTTACGGCATTGTTTGCGAAAACTGGTAAGAGGGTATTTGGCTGGTGGGAAAAAGATGAAGAAATCTGACTTTTTACTTCGTAATATAAAACTTGCCCCTCTTCAGATTGCGATAGTTCGATCCGAAGAAGCTTTTATTATGGCTAAAATAAAAATGGTAAAGCCAATATTGGATATTGGTTGTTCTGATGGAATTTTCGGAGAAGTTCTATTTAATGGGGAAAAAGGTGCCATTGATGTTGGAATAGATATTGACGAAATTGCCTTGAAGTTGTCAGGAAGAAAAAAAGTATATAAAAAAGTCTTGATTGCTGATGCAAAAAAACTTCCTTTTCCCAGTGATTCATTTTCTACTGTTATGTCGAACCAAAGTTTGGAACATATAAAAAATGTGGACTGTGTTTTTAATGAAGTGGCAAGAGTTATTAAAAAAGGTGGTAGGTTTATATTTTTGGTACCTACTATTTATCTTGATGACTATTGGTTGACGAGCGCTGTTTTTAAGAAAGTAGGATTAAAATCGTTTGCCAATACGATGCATAGTTTTAGAAACAAGATTTTCAAGCATTATAATCTATGGTCTATCAAGAAATGGAAGAAACTTCTTGAGAAAAATGGCTTTCTACTTAAAAAATACCAATATGTTGGCAGAAAAGACTTATATTTTATCTCTGAGATTTTTTGGATATTTAGGATACCCACATATTTTCTTTCTCGGATATTACGTAGGAATATGATATTTCCAAGAAAATATTCAATTATTTTGGCTAAAATAATAGCGAAAAGGATAAATATAAATGAGTACAATATACCCTTGAAAGGACCAACAATGTTTATTATTGCACAAAAAAAGTAAACTGTTGTTATTGCATATCGTTGGTGGTATAAAAAAGCATTATTATGAAAGCACTAATTCTAGCAGGTGGTTTTGGAACAAAACTAAAGGAGGTTATTCATGATCGACCCAAAGTTATGGCACCGATAAACGGTAAACCTTTTTTAGAACACGTAATTTCACAACTAAAAAATAGTGGTATAGAAGAAATAATAATTTCTATCGGTTATCTTGGTGATTATATTAGTAATTATTTTGGAGACGGAGAGGATTTCGGAGTAGATATTAAGTATTCAATAGAAGATTATCCTCTCGGTACGGCAGGTGCCTTAAAGAAAGCAGAAAAATATTTTAATGATACGTTTTTAACTCTTAATGGTGATACTTTTTTAGATACAGATTTATCAAGAGCAGAAATCTTTCATAAAAAAAGGAAAGGGGTGGCATCTATATTAATAGTCAAAAGGAAAACCAGTTTAGAAACAGCCCATATTCTATTGAGGAAGGATGGAAAAATAAAATCCTATGTTGAGAAACCAAAGTTAGATCAGGCTGGCTATGTAAGTTCAGGATATTACATTTGTAACTTAAAAATATTCGATCACATTGATCCCAAAAAACGTTTATCTTTGGAGAATGATATATTTCCGGTATTAGCAAAAAAGAATTTATTATACGGATATACGATCAAAGAAGATTTTATAGATGTTGGTACTCCAGAAAGATATAAAGAGGTAATATCGATATTTTCGAAGGAAAAAATAAAGGTGGTTGAAGCTAAAGCTCCGGTTAGGATTAGCTTTGCGGGAGGAGGTTCTGATGTACTTTGGTATTTTAAGAAATATGGTGGTAAGGTAGTTTCTGGATCTATAAATAAATACGCCAATATATTAATAACAGAAAACAAAGAACAAAAAATTAACATTTTATTACTGGATTTTCAAAGACAGGAAGCTTACCCACTTAAGAAGTATTTAGCTTACGACGGATCGATCTTTGATCTTTATAAAGCGGTGATAAATAGGTTGGGGATTAATAGGGGTATTGATATTGTGGTACGCGGGGATGTCCCTCCTGCATCGGGATTGGGTAGTTCGTCGGCTGTGACAGTTGCTTTAATCGGTGGTCTTTTGAGGCTAACGGGACGAAGAATTATCAAAGAGAATATTTCCCGTTTAGCGGTTGAAGTAGAAAGAGACCTTCTTAAAATACCGGGGGGATGGCAGGATCAATTTGCCTCAGCCTTCGGAGGATTAAACTTAATCGAATTTACAAAAAAAGGGGATGTAAAAATAACAGCACTTAATCTAAATGAGATTAGGCTTAAAAAAATTGAAAAAAGTTTGTTGCTATTTTATCTAGGCGCAAAAAGGAGTGAAAAAGAACAACAAGAATATTTAAAGACGGAAATTTCCAAAAAAAACAAAAAAACCATAAAATCCATGGAGACATTAAAATATCTTGCCGAAGAATTTTATAAATCATTGGAAGAAAAAAAAGTTAAAGAATTAGGTTTATTACTTGATCAAGCATGGCAAGCTAAGAAGTCATCAAGTAAAAAAGTTACAACTGACCTGATTGATAGAATATACAAAGAATCAATAAAAAAAGGTGCTTGGGGAGGTAAGATTCTGGGAGCAGGAGGCGGAGGATGTTTTTTGGTTTGTGCACCTGCCAATAAACATAAGACCATAATCAGATCGTTAACCAGTATGGGTCTAATTCAGATACCCTTTAATTTCGAGTTTGGTGGTTTGCAGGTTAAATTATATGAAACTTGAAGATTATATTAAAGAAAACCTTTACGAAAGTAGTATCGTTAAAAAACATACCTTTAGTAGTTGCTGGCAGGATATAAAGGCAGCTTCTTTGGCAGTGGTTGAGATCTACTATAAAAAAGGTGGAACAGTCTTTTTAATTGGGAATGGAGGTTCGGCTGCTGATGCTCAGCACATTGCAGGAGAGTTGTTCTCAATTTTTCATTTACATAGAATTCCTTTATCAGCAAATGCTTTAACCACGGATACTTCAGTTTTGACATCGATATCCAATGATCTGGGTTATGAGTACATATTCTCGAGGCAACTGGAGGCACTCGCTACACCTAAAGATTTGGTTATAGGGCTTTCAGCATCGGGAAATTCAATGAATGTAATCAATGGAATAAAATTAGCTAAAAGTCGTGGAATAAAAACTGTTGTGTTAACCGGTAAAAATGGAGGAGAACTAGCGAAAATAGCTGATATTGTTATTAAAGTACCTTCAGATGACGTTGCACGTATTCAGGAAGTGCATACGACCGTTGGGCATATTATATGTGGTATAGTTGAGGAAACTTTGTTTGGAGGAAAAGGTTTTAATGGTTAGTAAGAAATCTCCAGCTTTATTTCTGGATAGGGACGGAGTTTTGATATTCGATCCTAAATACTTACACAAAAAAAATCAAGTAAAAATATTAGGGGGAGTTGAAAGTCTTATAAATACTCAGAAAAAAGGTTTTTTGAATGTAATTATTTCAAATCAGTCTGTTGTTGCTAAAGGTTTGCTTACAAAAGACAAGATGTGGGAAATCGATTCTTATATTAAGCGACTCTTAGGCAAAAGAGGTGTTAAAATAGCGGGGAGTTATTATTGCCCTCACGATCCCAAAATAACCGGAGATTGTGTATGCAGGAAACCAAAATCAGGTTTGCTCAAAAAGGCCATTGAAAAACTTAATATCGATCCTGAAAAATCCTTTGTAATAGGTGATAAATTAAGTGACTTACAAGCAGCTTATAATGCTGGGGTAAGAATTGGAATATTAGTTAAAAGAAACCAAGATTATTGGGATATTGATAGTGAAGCTTTAAAAGGAATAGAATATAGAGCCGATAACTTGGAGGGAGCAATAAAAATTATTATTAATTATCTTAAATGAAAATATTTATAACTGGAGTTACTGGTTTAATCGGCAGTCATTTAGCCGATTTTTTAATTAACAAAAAGAAGTTAGAAGTATGGGGTTTAAAGAGGTTCAGAAGCGATACTAGAAATATTCGACGATTAGATAAACTGAATTTAGTTTCTGGCGACATGCTTGATTATAGCTGTGTTGAATTATTGATTAACAAAATTAAACCGGATGTAATTTTTCATCTAGCATCTCAAAGTTATCCTGCAGAATCGTGGTCAGCTCCTATATACACGGTTGAAAATAATATCTTAAGCACAATTAATCTTCTTGAGGTAGTTAGGAAATTAAAAAATCCTCCTAAAGTATATTTGGCTTGTTCAAGCGCAGAGTACGGAATCACTCAAAAAGTGCCTATGAATGAAAGCCATCCACTTAAGCCGGTAAGCCCGTATGGTGTCAGTAAACTTGCTACAGAAGCTCTAGGATATCAATATTTTATCAATTACAAAGTTCCAGTCTACCTTGGAAGGTATTTTCTTCAAACAGGGAGAGGACAGGGAGAAACAATATCAATTCCTAATTTTTGCAAACAGGTTGCTTTGATTGAAAAAGGAAGACAGGAACCGGTGATTTATGTAGGAAACCTAAAAACAAAAAGAGACTTTTTGGATGTGAGGGATGGAGTCAGAGCAACTTGGATGCTGACCCAGAAAGGTAAACCAGGAGATGTTTATAATATTTGCTCCGGAAAAGCTCCTTTAATGAGTGAAGTATTAAAAATTATTACCGATCAGGCAAAGGTTAAGATTAAAGTAAAAATAGATCCTGCCAGGTTAAGACCTTCAGATGAACCAATAATATTAGGAACATATAAAAAACTACATGAAGATACGGGTTGGAAGCCTAAAATACCCCTAAAAGAAACTATTCTTTGGATTCTTGACTACTGGCGAGAAATTCCATGAAGACTTTTATAATGATCCCCACATATAACGAGGTGATGCATATTGAAAAATTGATTGACTCTATATTTAAATATGTTTCCGAAACCAACATTTTAATTGTAGATGATAATTCTCCGGATGGGACTGCAAAAAAAGTAAAAGAAGTAGCCCAAAGTCATGAAGGAAAAGTATTTTTATTATTAAGAAAGAAGAGGAAGGGAAGAGGAACTGCCGGAATTGACGGTTTTAAATATGCTTTAAGAAAAGGGGCGGATGTAGTTGTAGAAATGGATGCAGATTTTTCTCACCACCCCAGATATCTTCCCAAGATTTTAAAAGAAATTAAAAATCACGACGTTGTTTTGGGTTCACGTTTTGTTGCGGGAGGTAAAGATAAAAGAGGATTCACTCGCCGTTTGATTACGATTATAGGTAATGTTTATATCAAAAGTGTTTTAGGACTTTCGATCCGTGATTGTACTTCTGGATACCGTGCTTTTAAAAGAAAGGTTTTAAAAAAAATAAGTTTAAATAGGCTCATATCAAGTGGTCCCTCTATAGTTCAAGAGATTTTATACAAAGCTGACCTTTTCGATTATGACATAAAGGAAGTCCCGATAATTTTTGTTGATAGAGATAGGGGTATATCAAAGTTTGGTTTTAAAATAATGCTCCAGGGAATATTAATGGTATTGGTATTAAAATTTGTATTATCCGATATTTGGAAAGAGGAGGTTCCCTTAAATGCATAAAATCTCAATTGGTATTATGGCTTATAACGAGGAAGCCAATATCGGTAGACTTCTTGATAACATAGTCACCAGTGAGTTAAAACAGGCAAAAATAGAAGAAATAATTGTCGTTTCTTCAGGGAGTACTGACAAGACTGATGAGATAGTAGGGGAGAAATCAAAAAAAGACAAAAAGATAAAGTTATTGATTCAAAAAAGAAGAGAGGGAAAAGCATCGGCAATTAATTTGTTTATACGAAAAGCCAAAAATCCAATTCTGGTTATGATCTCGGCAGATGTACTTCCCAAAAAAAACGCTATCGAGGAATTGGTTTCTCCATTTAAGGACGAAAGGATAGGTATGACAGGATCCCATATAATTCCTGTTAATAAGCCAAATACTTTTATGGGTTATTATGTGACCACCTTTTGGAAGCTTCACCATGAGGTTGCCAAAATGACCTTCAAAGCAGGCGAATGTGTTGCCTGGAGAAATATCATAGAAAGAATTGACAAATTGACCTCGACAGACGAGACAAATATTGCCGCACTTATTTTAAAAAAGAACTTTAAATGTATATATGTTACTAAGGCTATTGTCTATAATCGCGGACCAGAAAATTTTTGGGATTTTTTAAAGGTTAGAAGAAGACATTTGTCAGCTTATTATCACTTAAAAGAGAAAGTAGGTTTAGCATATACTCCTTCAACTATGAATAACATCTTGGTTTTAAAGCTATATTTTAAATTAGCAAAACCTAAAAACCCTAAAGAATTTATTTGGCTTGTCGGTGTGATGATAACCGAAGTTGTCGGAAGAATTGTTGCCTGGTATGATTGGAGGATAATGCACGAGCATCATCCGATTTGGGATATAGCAGTCTCAACAAAGAAACTCCCTAAAAGTCTATGAAATGGTCTAAATTTATTATTAAAGAGATTTTTGGATCTGTTCTTATACCAGTATATTTTTTAGGGCTTTTTGCAACTTCTTCAATAATTGTTTTTCAGGTAGTACTTACTTTGGTAAAACAAAGGTTTTCAAAATATAGAAATAAACCATACTTCAAACAGAGACTTATTTTTCCTGGTGATGAACCTCCTATTGTAAGTAATTTGAATTGGAAGAATTATAAGTTCAATGGAAAAGTTCCCTACGAAAAGCTAAACGAGGGTTTTGGGGGAGCTTATGAAAGGATTGCATATACAAATATTTTGAAAAAATTGGCAAAAAAATATAATGCCAAAAAAGTTCTAGAGCTAAATTCCACTTACATTGCAGGTGTTCCGGCTTTCAACAGCTCAATACTTGCACAAGATGGTTATGATTTGACAATTACGGTACATACGCGTGAT
>DATEXQ010000002.1:0-38480 GCA_035256745.1 Patescibacteria group bacterium | reverse complement strand
GAGTATCTTCAAGTAAACCGTCTATATTCATTGCACAACTTACACAATGCATTCCTTTAATTTCAAAAATAGTACTTTTACCATTAAAATTTTTGTTAATTTTAATCATGATCTACTTTACAACTTCCAATATTCCTCTATACATTCCCATCGAACAAGAAAATTGGTATTTTCCTGTGTTTACGGGAGTAAACTTAAAAGTTCTGGAATCGGTTGATTGTAAAGTGACTCTTATACCGTATTCCTGAAAAATGAATGAAAGTGCACAAGAATATACACCATTACTTTTTAAGGTTAGTTCAACAGGGATATCTTTTTTTACTTTGATATAGTTTGGATTGTAACCGTTATTTAAAATGTGAATAGTAACTTGTTGTACATTGTCTTTTATGACTGCGTCGGTATTATTAGATGTTTCCTTCTTGGAAAAAATATTATTTATTGGAGAAAATATCTTATTTAAAGAAATGGGAGAATTAATAACCAATAAAACTCCATTAATGTTATAGAGAGCCATGATAATTAAGGCAAATGATGCGAATTTTGTGAATTTCTTGTACCAGCCTTCAGAAAGTTTTGCTGTAGCAAATCCCAAAATAGCAAATAAAGGTGAGGTTCCTAGAATAAAGAAAAACATAATCAATGCCCCTGTAATGGGACTACCGCTATTTATGGCTAATACTTCCATAGCCTGGGTTATTCCACAGGGAATAAATATTGTCATTAAACCTAATATTGATGGTGCAAACAAAGCCTTACTTTTAATGGAATTCCTTATTATTCTTTGAAGAAACTTAGGTGGTTGAAAAACAATATATCTAAAAATAGGATGAACATTTAATAAATTCATTGCCGTAGCAAACATGAATAATGCTGTCAAAATTTGGAAAATAAGACGTACCCCCAAACTTAAAGAAATTACGGATCCAAGAAGTCCCAGAAAAAAACCCAAAATAGTATGAATTGTTAATTTAGCTCCCAAAAACATCACAACGGGTAACAAATCATGTGTATTATATGAGGTATTATTGGATTTATTTTGAATGTTATCGGAAATATTATTTTGGTGCTCCTGTTCTTTTTGATTTGCTATAACACTTGCCAAAAGACCACCTTGTAAGGCTAAACAGGAAAGACCTCCTGTGGTTAGTCCTGTTAAAAATATTAGAAATAAGTTCATAATTTTATAGTTTTACAGATTTCAAACGAAGAGCATTAAGAACTACGCTAACACTGGAAAATGCCATAGCTCCCCCTGCAATTGCGGGATTTAAAGATATTCCAAAAAAAGGATATAAAATTCCTGCGGCAACAGGAATTGTAATTACATTGTAAAAGAAAGCCCAAAACAAATTTTGCTTTATGGTTCTCATTGTGGCTTTTGCCAATTTGATTGATTTGGGTAACTTTGAGATATTTCCACCCAAAAGAGTCATTCCAGCTGATTCTATGGCAACATCCGTTCCCGTTCCCATAGCTATCCCCACATCAGCTGTAGCAAGCGCAGGAGCGTCATTGATGCCGTCTCCTACCATCGCTACCTTATAACCTCTTTTTTGAAGTTTTTTTACCTCTCCTGCTTTATTAATAGGTAGAACTTCAGCAATAACCTCTTTTATGCCTACAATATCTGCAATATAACGAGCCGTTTTTTTATTATCTCCTGTAAGCATTACTACCTTAAGACCAAGCTTGTGTAACCAATCGATAACTCCTTTAGACTCTTCCTTTATAATGTCTGCTATAGCTATATAACCTAAAATTTCATTTTTGGTCATAAGAAGTACGGGAGTCTTTCCCTTTAAGGAGAAATCATCAATTAATTTTTGATTAATCTTAATTTTTAAATCCTTGGCTAAAGAAGGATTCCCAGCAAAATACTCTTTATTTACTATTTTCCCTTTTAGACCTTTGCCTTCAATAACAAAAAAATCGCTAACATTATTTAAATTAAGATTTTGATTATTTGCTTTTTCCAATATTGCAATAGATATTGGATGTTCTGAATTTTTCTCTAGTGATGCCAAGATTTTTAATATTTCTTTAGAAGACATATAGTTTGAGGGAATAATATCTGTTACTTGAGGAAAACCTTTAGTAATTGTCCCGGTTTTATCCATTACTACATATTTTATGGAATTAACTTTTTCCAAACTCTCGGCATTTTTAATAAGAATACCCTCTTGTGCAGCTTTACCAACACCCACTATTACTGCAGTGGGAGTTGCCAATCCCATCGCACAAGGACAGGCAATTACCAAAATACTTACAAAACTAACAATACCTAAAATTAAAGCCTGCGAAAAAGGCATAAATAAAACACCAACAATAATCCATAATATAAGAACCGCTATAGATAAAACCAAGACAGCAGGAACAAATATTGAAGCTATTTTATCAACCATCTTTTCTATGGGAGCCTTTGATCCTTGCGCTTCTTCTACCATGATAATTATTTGAGAAAGCATGGTATCACTACCTACTTTTTGAGCCTTAATAAGAAGTGTTCCCTGTTTATTGATAGTTGCTCCAATTACCATGTTTCCAATTACCTTATCAACAGGAATGCCTTCTCCTGTAATCATGGATTCATCAACTGATGAAATGCCTTCAACAATCTCACCGTCAACCGGTATTTTTTGACCGGGTTTAACTCTTATAATATCTCCAACCACAACCTCTTCTATTGGAGTTTCAGATTCTTTTCCATTTCGTATAACCAGGGCTGTTTTGACTTGTAAACCGATTAATTTTTCTAAAGCCTCACCTGTTTTAAGTTTTGAACGAGATTCCAAATACTTTCCCAAGGTAACAAACCCAATTACAACAATTACTATATCGTAATATGTTTGTTGGGTATTTAAAAAAGGATCAAGTAAATTTTGAAAAGCAGAAAGAATAAAACTATAAGAAAAAGCAACCAATGTACCCAAACCTACAAGAGTATCCATATTAGCAACACCGTGCTTTAAAAAAATCATTAAACCTTTAAGAAATGGTTTTCCTATGACAAACATCGTATAAGTAGCAAAAATAGGCAAAAGATAATATAGAAAAGAAGATAAGTAACTGGGTATTTCAGACCATAAATTTAAAGTATTTGCTCCGATTTCCCAAATCATCGTAGAAACACTTATAACCACAAAAGGAATTACGATTTGAACATTTTTTTTAAGAATTTCTAATTCCAGTAATTTTTGTTCTTTAATATTTTGTTTGGAAGAAACATTTATATGGGTATTACTTAATTGGTTGATTAAATGGTATCCAAGTTTATCTATTTCTTTATTCATATCATCGGTTGTAACAATATCAGGATTAAAAGTAATCTTGGCACTTTCCAATCCATAATTAACCAAACAATCCTTAACTCCATCAATTTTTTCCAATTTTCTTTTAATAGTATTGGCACAAGATGCGCAGTGCATGCCGGAAATGGAAAAATATTTAATTTCGGTATTATTTGACATAATTTTTGGGATTTTCCTTAAATTTCTTCAAACAACCGCTCGCACAAAAAAAATAAGTATCTTTGTAATAAGAATAATTAAAACTTGCCGTTTTTGGAGATAATCTCATTCTACAGACGGGATCGTGAACCAAAGGAACCAAATCATTCATCTTAATAGTTAATTCTTTGGCAATTTTAGAATTTTTATTTTTATCTATTAAAATCTCTCGAATTAAGTCGCTTGCCATAATAAAATTATTGTGGCTAATAAAATAATAGATTTGCTTTCCATCTCTTCGAGTAGAAACTACGCCGGCGTCTCTTAATATCATCAAATGCTGACTGATATTTGCCTGTGGTAAATCAAGCATCGAATGAATACTATTTACTGGTAATTCTTTATTTCTTAATAGATTGATAATTTCAAGTCGTCTGGGATGAGCAATTGCTTTCAATAATTTAGCGTGAAGAGAAAAAATATCACTATACATATTCGAAGACTAGAATATGTTAAAGATGTTGTCAATACCTAGAATTAAGAAAATACATTTTAAGCTATTTAATTTACTATTTTCTTACTATTTGGTAGGTAGAGGGATTATAAAGAAAAGCTGCGGGTACATCTTCAAGAAGGAATCTTTGAAAATCCAGATAAATTGATCTTCTTTGATTTAGATCCAATTCCGCTCTTCCGTCTTCAAGGAGTTTATCTATTCTTGGGTTTTTGTAATTTGAAATATTTGTAGATTCCTGGGTTGAATGCCATATTGCGTATTGGTCAGGATCTTTGGGAATCTCAAAAATTGCCAGGTATGCTTGAAAATCCTGTGGAATTACGGATGATACCAAAATTTGTGAGTCAATCCCTGCATTTTTCCAATCCTGTGCTATTTTTTCTGCAATGGGAAGAAGTACCGGTGCACTTACAAGATTTATTTTTAAATCTACCTTTGCTTCTTCGGGAAGAGCATCAATAATTTCTTTTGCTCTTTTTTGATCAAAATCATATGTTTTAACTTGAGGATTATATGCCCAGGAATATTGAGAAATAGGAGATATTGCCCTTGGTCCGTCAAAGTTTTTATTAATGGCATAAAAAAGAGCTTGTCTTAATGTTTTTTCAGAAAGTATTGGATCTTGTGTATTAAAAAAAAGTGTTACTATCAAATTTTTATCCCATGTTTTAATAACCCGTACTGTTTTCCAGTCAATAAAAGGGGTTGGATTATATAAATCTTCTAAGATATCAACTTTTCCCATTTTAAATGCATTTTTTGAAGTTTCTTCTGTTGGATAGAATCTAATAATTTGTTTTTCTTTTTTCTTTTCTATGTTTATTTGTTGAACAAAACTTCCTGATAAAATAATATCTTGAATTTTCCAATCACCTGCTCCAAGAAGTCCCTTTTTAAATATGGGTTGAGATACGACTGACGGAAACGGTGAGAATTTATCTTTTAATTTAAATATTATTGTTTTATCGTCCGGTTTTTCTATTTCAACATCCGAAAAATTATAATTAATGTCTTTACTTGTAATTAAAGTTTTATCTTGCCAATAAATATTGTCATTAAGTGTAAATATCCATGTTTTACCCTTATCAGGAGTTTCCCATTTTTTAGCCAAATCAGGTGCTACTTCTCCACTGTCGTTTACAGAAGTTAAGCCTTTACCTATCATTTCCTGAATATTTCTGGGTAAACTATCACTATGGTATCTTCCCGTTATTCCTATTCTTTTTACGCTTTTTCCCATAAATTTAGGTCCTAAAAATCCAAAAATAAGAAATAAAATAATTCCAATTAAAATTCCCCCAAAAATTAAACCTTTGAATCTTTTTACGAATGCAAAAGATAATCTTATTAGGTAACGAAGAGTATGTAGCATAAAGAAATTACAAAAGTATAAGCCAAATTGAAATTACTATAAAAACAGCTGTGGCTACAAAAGTTCCCTTAAATATCAATTTTTCCAATCCTCTTCTGGTAAAACTAGACGAAAAACTTGATCCAAAAGCTCTTCCCAAACCCGTTCCTTTGGATTGAATTAGAATAAGTCCGATTACAACAATAGCAGTTATTATTTGAATAGCGAATATTATGATCATTTAATTATTAGAATTATAACAGGATTGAGTTCTGTTTTGAAATAATAAATAAAAAATCTTAAATTACTTTATAAGCCAATGGAGAAATGTGGTCAGTACTGAAAAAACAAAAGAAAAAGCAATAAATGCCAAAAATCCAGTAAGTGATATTACAGGAATACTAAACCATTCACTTGCAAATCCTTGAAACATAAATCCCGTTAGATTAAACCCGGGCACAACCAAAGTAACTATATATAAAGCTACAGCACTTGAAACAAAGCGAAAAAGTCCAAAAGTCATTAGGTTTAAAGGCAAAAGTAATATATTAATGACAGGTTTTGCAATTGAGGTTGCTATCGTAAATCCTAATCCTGCCAAAAGAAGAGTCTGAATACCATTTTCAAATACAATTCCCGATATAACTGAACTTATTAGATAAAGAGAAAAGGTTTCAATTAAATAAATCCTAAATATACCCTTCATAAAAAAATTATAACATTTTTAGATAGGTTATATTTATATCTAAATAAAACTTTAAGAAAAAAATGATTTTCTAAAAAGTTTTTTGTGGTAGGAGATTGCAAAACGGTGAGCTTCATTTCTTATTCGCTGTAGTATGTTTTTGGCTTCCCCTTTGGGTAATATATATTCAATAAAATTAATCTTTTCATAATTTCTATTTTTATAAGGTATAACCATGGTTTCATATCTTTTAGCAAGCCCTATTGTGGGAATTTTATAAACGGAAAGATTTTTAAAAAACATTCCAACTTGCGGTTTACCTCCATCAACAATTATTAAATTCGGTTTACCCCAGTCTTGAAAATGCTTTATCCTTCTTTTTATTACCTCATCAAGTGAAGAAACGTCATCAATTTTATTTAAATTATGTATTTTAAAACGCCTGTAATAGTTTTTATCAGCCTCGCCATTTATGAAAGTAACCATTGAAGATGTAGCTGAAGTTCCGAATAAATTGGATACGTCAAAGCATTCAATTCTTTTAATTTCATTTATAGGGAAAAATCTATTCAAAAGAACTTTAAGCTCATCCATCTCCTTTTTTCTTAAATCCTCATATAAATTAGGATTATTTAAGTATTCTTTGATGTCGGTTGAAGGCCTTGTTATATAATCAAGAGCCTCAATTTTTCTTTTTAAGTTTTGGGCTTTTTCAAAATATTCTTCATTTGAATACAAAAGCATTTTTTTCTCCAATGATTTTCTTATATATTTAATTCTTCCGGTTAATATACCTTTTATCGATTTGATATTATCTTTATACTCTCCCCTTAATAATTTTTTTAATTTTTCATCTTTTAAGCTTTCTATATACGAAGGACAGGGTTTACATAAATTAATTTGGTTATAAAAACACACTCTTTTACCTGTCTTATGTGTTGAATAGGGAAATATGTTTCTTAACATCTTTAATACTTCTTTTACTTTTTTAGATGACGGAAAGGGTCCGAAAAATGCCATATTTTTAGACTTATTATCATTTTTTCTGGCAATAAGTATCCTGGGATACTCTTCCTTTGAAATTCTTATGTATAAAGGATTTTTGTCGTCTTTTAGTTCAATATTAAATTTAGGTTTATATTTATTGACAAGTTTCGTTTCAAGAAGTATTGCTTCCAGTTCGCTGTTTACTCTTAAGTATGAAATTTGATTGGAAGTTTCAACCATTATTTTGGTTTTTCCGATCAATGAATTTGAAAAGTATGATATTACTCTTTTTTTGAGGTTTATTGCCTTGCCTATGTATATAGGAGTTGCCTTTTCCCAAAAAACATATATTCCCGGTGTTTGGGGAAATTTATTTACTTTATTCCTGGATTTGGGAATCTTTTTTAAATTTAACTGCATTTTTAATTTTTGAAAATATATTTTTTATTGAATTCCTTTTAAATCTAAAAACGATAATTATTGTTATTAAAAGTAATATTATAAACAAAGAAACAAGACTTGTTAAAATAACGGATGATTTATAACTGGGAATTTCCAGTCTTTTAGCCTCAACCATTATCACTATTTTTTCGGGTGTTTTCGTTCCCAGAAAAGTAAAGGGGATCTTAAAGCTAAATTTTGAAGTTGTGAACGGAGGAAGACTTTTTATGGTATCAAAAGTTAACTTATCTTTATCAAAATAAACAAAAGGTTTAACGTCGTATAGTGCAACAGGACCGGGATTATAGATACTTACCTCAATAGTTGCCCCTATAAGAGGTATCTTTTTAATTATATTTGCAGATATATTAACATCCGACGTTTTTATCTCCGGAAGTTTGGCAAAACTAACGAAAACATCTTTTTGCGGATTTGATCCTAATTTATATGAACCTGGGGGATAGGGTTTACTGGGATCTTTTCCGTGAATTACGAATGTAAAGTGTCTTAAATCTAGTTTTGAAAAATAATCAATTCCCCCTGTTGTTGATCCCCAGGTGGGATCTATCTGTATCCAGACTCCCCTTTCACTATCCCAGTATTCAGGCCAAGAATGAAGAACATCGGCAACCAAAGAAAGAGGTTGTATTTCCGGATTTTCCGTATAAGCATAACCATCAATTCCTCTTGCAGGAATATTTGCTGCTCTTGCTATTGATATGAATAAATCCGTATATTCCATGCAAATCGCAGATGATGAATTTTTAAGTGCTTCAATTGCACCCAATCTTTGTTCGTTTGGTTTTACCCTCTTGTAGTCATAGGAAAGAGTTTTAACAACGTAATCATAAATATTTTTTGGAGTTTTTAGTTCTTTTGCCAAATCAATAATTTCGGGATCATCTTTTTGCCAAAATTCGCTAGAAATTAAATTATTTGAAAGTATTTCAGTTGAAGGTTTAGAAAAATCTCTTTCTTTGGCATAAATTTGCACAAACCCCAATATTTTAATATCTTTCCTCTCTCTTGCTTTAAGCTTGTATAAAGCCAACCAATTTCCGTCTTCATCAACCCTTATGGACTCGGGTTTATCATTAAAAGATGTGTAATATAATTTTTGAAAAGCAGTATCGGGTGGAACAGCAATTTCTGTCTCTGCAGTTTTGTTTAAAGGATTTTCCAAATGATAATTTAAATCAAATGAAAAAATCTGGAATTCCCCAAAACCAGCTGAAATTCCTGATTCTGATACCATCTCTTTATTAAAAATTAAATTATTTCTTCCTGAAACTGATTGACGAGTCTGGGGTTCTGGTGATATGTAAGCTTCGTTACCTAACTTTGAGGGAACGGAAATTATTACGCTGTAATTTCTATAACTTTCAGGCATAATTAGTTTTGGAATAGATATTTCCCAAACTTCTCCTGTTCTTACCGCAAAATCAGTTACATTAAATACCAAAGAAAAATTTCTTTTTTCTCCTTTACCCACTAAAGTATCGGGAAATTCAACCTCAAGATTAACCGTATTATCCTGTCTTGTTTCATTAACACTTAATATTTCGTTACCTTGATATGCCTTAATATTTAAAGGTTCAATATTTTCAAGTTTTAAAGTATAGCTCTTGGCATAAAGTGTGGCGTATACATTCTCAAGAGTCATGTTGTGAGTTACTCTTGTAGTGCCATCATCGTTTAGATAATATTCTACCTCCGAATCTGTGATAAATTCTCCCTCTGCGAACATCTTTCTGGGTAATATAAAAAGAATTGACAAAAAAATCAGAAGAAGTAATAGAGCTTTTTTAAACATTAATATAATTTAGTATAAACCAAAAGATTGATCTATTTTTTTCAAATAATAGCCTGTAAATGAATTTTTATTTTTTTCTATTTCTTTAGGTTCTCCTTGGGCTACCAGATATCCACCTTTTTCTCCTCCTTCGGGACCCAGATCTATTACCCAGTCGGCGTTTTTAATAATATCCAGGTTATGTTCGATTACAAAAACACTATTACCTCTTGAAACTAAAACTTTTAATACCCTTAAGAGTTTCTCCAAATCGGCAAAATGAAGTCCTGTTGTTGGTTCATCCAAAAAATATAATGTTTTTCCTGTATCTTTTCTTGACAATTCCGAAGAAAGTTTTACTCTTTGGGCTTCTCCACCCGAGAGTGTTGTTGCCGATTGCCCCAGTTCTATGTAACCCAATCCCACATCTTCTAAAGTTTCCAGTTTTTCTACAATCTTTGAATGAGCATGAAAAAATTCCTTGGCTTCGCTTACTGTCATAGCAAGCACTTCTGCTATGTTTTTACCTCTATAGGTTACTTCCAGTGTTTGGTTATTGTATCTTTTACCCCCACAAACTTCACAGCTTACCCAAATATCACTCATAAACTGCATTTCTATTCTAATTTGACCCTGACCTTCACAGGATTCACATCTTCCCCCTTTTACATTAAAAGAAAATCTTCCTTTCTTAAATCCAGATACTTTTGCTTCTTTCGTTTGTGCAAAAACATCTCTTATTACATCAAATACTTTGGTGTAAGTTGCAGGATTACTTCTTGGCGTTCTGCCAATGGGTGACTGGTCAATTAATATGACCTTGTCGACGTTTTCTATGCCTTCGATATTTTTATAAATACCCACATTACCCCTGTAACTTGATCTTAAATTTTCAAGTAGTGCTTTATAAAGAGTTTCTACGATTAAAGTGGATTTACCGCTTCCTGATACTCCCGTTATTACTACGAGCTTTGATAATGGAAATTTAACGTCAATATTTTTTAGATTATTTTCTTTACACCCCGTTATTTTTAGATATTTTTTACTTAGAATTTCGCTATTTTTGAATTTTAAGTCAATATTTCTTTCTCCTGATAGATATTTTCCGGTAATCGAATTTTTATTATTTATTAAATCTTTAATATTTCCTTTAGCTACAATTTCTCCTCCAAATTTTCCCGCTCCCTTTCCAAAATCAAAAATATAATCACATGAATTCATCATCTCTTTGTCGTGTTCTACAACAATCAGGCTATTTCCTAAATCCCTCAATTCTTTAAGAGTATTAATTAGCATTAGATTATCCTTTTGATGAAGGCCTATGGTAGGTTCATCCAAAACATAAAGCACCCCAGTTAAACCTGATCCTATTTGTGAAGCAAGTCTTATTCTTTGTGCTTCTCCTCCGGAAAGCGTTGCAGAACCTCTATTTAAAGTCAAGTATTTCAACCCCACGGACTTTAAGAAATTTAGTCTTTGATTAATCTCTTTTAATATAAGGGAGGATATTGTTTTCTCCTTGATGTTTAGAACATTTCCTTCGGTTATTTTTTCAATCCAATGTATAGTTTTCATTATTGAATTATTTGTAACTTCATATATTGAAAGATTATCGATTGTTATATTTAAGGCTTCCTTTTTTAGTCTTGTTCCGTTACATTCCGGGCAAACTTTTTCTTTCATGTATTTTTCTATTTCTGTCCTTACCCAATCGCTTTCGCTTTCTTTATACCTTCTTTCCAATTCTGCAATTACACCAAAATAAGCCTCATAAATACGAGTCTGAACTCCAAACCTATTCATACCATCCACCTTATAATCGCGATAACCAGTTCCTTCAAGAATAATATCTTTTTGTTTACTGTTTAGATTTTTAATGGGTATTTTGGGATCAATATTATTTTCTTTACAAACCTGAAGGATAAGCCTTGAATACCAGGTATCATGGTCAAACATGTTTGAAAAGGGTAAAATTCCTCCTTCTGATATGGTGAGTTCTTCAGAAAATACTAAATTCTTGTCTACTTTAAGAATTTTACCTATACCCAAGCATTTTGGACACGCTCCATGGGGAGAATTGAATGAAAATGTTCTGGGTTCTATCTCCGGAATTTGAATATTATCAACAGGACATGCAAATTTTTCTGAAAACAAATGATCTTTAAAGCTTTTGGGAATTTCAGGAATTTCAAAGGTTTTATCAAGAATTTGAGAAACAACAACCAACCCCTCCGAAAGTTTTAAAGATTGTTCCAAAGAATCTGAAATTCTTCCTCTTAAATTTTCTTTATATATTTGGTTTTTGAAATCTTTTAAATTTACCGATAGTTTATCTACAACGACCTCTATTGTATGTTTATTGGTTTTAATCAACACAAAGTCATTCGATAAATTTTTAATATATCCATCAACTCTTAATTGTTTAAAACCTTTTGCTTTTAAGTTATCAAAAAGTGAATTAAATTCACCCTTTTTATCAAAAACCAAAGGAGATAATATTAAATATCTCAATTGTTTTGAAGATGTTGATTTTTCCTTTATTAAACTTATTACCGAATCGGTTATTTGATCGATAGTTTGTCTTGATATTTCCTTTTTACATATAGGGCAATGGGGATGTCCTACTCTTGCAAAAAGAAGTCTTAAATAATCATATATTTCGGTTATTGTTCCAACAGTTGAACGAGGATTTTTAGACGTTCCCTTTTGATCAATGGATATTGCAGGAGATAGACCTTCTATAAAATCAACGTCTGGTTTTTCCATTATCCCTAAAAATTGTCTGGCATAAGTAGACAAACTTTCCACATACCTTCTTTGCCCTTCTGCATAGATAGTGTCAAATGCCAAAGAACTTTTTCCGCTACCTGATACTCCCGTAAAAACAACCATTTTGTTTTTGGGAATATCCAGATTAATGTTTTTTAAATTGTGTTGTCTTGCACCTCTTATTTTTATATATTCCATAAAATATTCCCGCCGGTTTTATCCGGTGGTAAAAGAAGTATACACTCTAAATTCTAATGAAGAAATACAAAAAATTAGAATAACTCAATTTCCCCCAAAAAATTATCCAGATCTTTTTGTGTTGCAGATAAAACAGTTAAACTTGGCTTTACAAATTTAAGATTTGTAAGAATTGCTTTCAAATTTCCTCCTTTTAATTTACTTAAGTCCAGATTTAAATTTAATGCTAAAACGTGGTGACTAACCTTATCTTGTTCTGGATATTCCTGAATATATAATACTTTATCTGTAAGAATAAATTTTCTTGAAAGGCCATCGCAAATACTTCCTATAGCTTCTTTTCTTTCCACGAGGAAATCTTAACATGAGATTTAATTTATATCAATCTCTCTAATTTTATCCCTAATTTCTGCAGCCAGTTCGAAATTCAAATCCCTTGCTTGTTCCTTCATTTCTCTTCTTAAATATATTAAAAGTTTCTTTTTATCCATCGGAGTAAGAGAAGAGATGTCAATTTCCGGCAATATTTGATAATAAGATTTAGTTGCCCTTTCAAATAAAGGTTCTTCTTCATATTCCACCAACTTTTCTCTTATGGGTTTTTTAATAGAAACAGGTTTAATATTATATTTTTTATTCATTTTTAGTTGGTAATTTCTTCTTCTTTCCACTTCATCTATGGCTTTTTTCATGGAGTTTGTTATTTTGTCTGCATAAAGAATTACTTCTCCTTCCACATGTCTTGCTGCTCTTCCCATTGTTTGAATTAAGGATACTTCGCTTCTTAAAAACCCTTCTTTATCAGCATCCAATATCGCAACCAAGGTTACTTCGGGTAGATCCAACCCTTCTCTTAATAAATTAACTCCCACAATGCAGTCATATGTTCCTTTTCTTAAGTTATCCAGAATATCTGTTCTTTCCAGTGTTTTTACATCCGAATGAAGATAATTAACGTTTAAACCTTTTTCTTTTAAATAAGAAGACAAATCTTCGGCTGTTTGTTTGGTTAAAGTAGTAACAAGAGCACGTTGTTTCTTTTTGGCTCTTTTTCTAATTTCTTCTATCACATCAACTACTTGGCTTTTTATGGATCTAATTGTTACTTTGGGATCGGGTATTCCAGTCGGTCTTAAAAGTTGTTCTGTTATTCCTTTTAAATATTTTGGATTTTTTCTTGAAGATTCCTTTGCCATATCTATCTCCCATTGGGAAGGGGTTGCACTTGTTGCTATAAAATTTGGAATTTTTCTCATAAATTCGTCGAATTTTAACGGACGGTTATCTATAGCCGCAGGAAGTCTAAATCCATAATCAATAAGCACATTCTTTCTTGAAAAATCTCCGTTATACATTCCTTTTATTTGGGGGAAAGTAATATGACTTTCATCAACAACTACAAGCCAATCGCGACCATTAGGTTCGCCAAAATAATCCAAAAGAGAAAAGGGAGGTTGACCGGGACTTCTTCCGTCAAAATATCTCGAATAATTTTCAATTCCTTTTACATATCCTACTTCTGATATCATTTCAAGATCATAATTTACTCTTTTTTTTAATCTTTCTGCCTCCAATAGTTTTCCTTTATTTTTTAATATTTTTATTCGCTCATTTAAATCTGATCTTATTTCTGCAAAAACGTGTCTGTTTTTTTCTACATCGGTTATAAAATGTTTTGCAGGGTATAAAACAAAGTTCTCAGATTTACTTTTACTCATTTCTTCCCCTGAAATTGTATTAATACTTGTGACTCTTGAAATAAATTTTCCATCGTGTTCTATTCTTATTCCAATATCTTGATATGAGGGATAAATGTCTATGGTTCCTCCTCTGACCCTGAAAGTCCCTCTCCTGAAACCAAAATCTGCCCTTTCGTACTGAATTTCTACAAGTCTATTTAATATTTGATCTCTTGTAATTTTCATACCCTTTGAAAATTCGAATATAAATTGTCCATATTCCTTGGGTGATCCTATGTTGTAAATACAAGATACTGAAGCAACCACTATACAATCCTTTCTTGTTAATAAATTTGTAGTAGTTGCAAGCCTTAATTTATCTATCATTTCGTTAATACCTGCATCTTTTTCTATATATGTATCAGTTGCCGGAATATAGCTTTCAGGCTGGTAGTAATCGTAATAGGACACGAAGTAAGATACAGCGTTTTTGGGAAAATAATCCCTAAACTCCTGATAAAGCTGGGCTGCTAAGGTTTTGTTGTGAGAAATAATGAGTGTCGGTTTTTGCAATTTCTCAATTACATTTGCAACAGTAAATGTTTTACCCGAACCGGTAACCCCCAAAAGAACCTGATGATTAATATTTTCTCTTATTCCATCCGCCAATTTATTAATAGCAGCTTCCTGTTCTTTTATCGGTTTGTAATCAGATTTTAATTCAAATTTCTGCATATACTTAAGTTTACCAAACTTTTTACGAAAGTTAAGCGCAATATTTAATTTTTGCATCTTGACAGCTTCGGGTTTTATTTGTAAAGTTAAAAAAGTATGGCACCGGTTATTTATAAAAAACAAGGAGAAATACTTGACTTCATCAAGCAGCATATCCAATCTTACGGAAGTGCTCCAACATTAAGACAAATCGCCAATGCCATAGGAGTATCGTCACTTGCCACTGTTCATGAACATCTGGCTGCATTGGAAGAAAAAGGTCTAATCAAAAGAAAAATAGGTAAAATACGGTCAATTTCCTTGATAAATGAAGATATCAATCTTTCTCCCGAAGGCATAGAAGTTCCCATATTGGGTTTTATTGCCGCAGGAGCACCTATTGAACCCTATACTGATCCCAACGCTACAATGAGCATCCCCCAGGCTTTTATGAATAATCAAAAAAGGGTATTCGTTCTGCAAGTAAGAGGCGAATCTATGATAGAAGAACAGATAAGAGACGGCGATTATGTGGTTGTAGAGCAGTCTGATAACGCCAGAGACGGTGAAATTGTTGTTGCCTTGCTTGATAACGGCATGGCAACACTTAAACGTTTCTTTAAAGAAACTACAAGAATAAGACTTGAGCCTGCTAATGCAAAAATGTCCCCTATTTTTGTCAAAAATGTAAGAATTCAAGGTAAAGTGGTAGGACTTATCAGACGCTACGGAAGAAGTTAATATTTTGCCCCTTGTTCTTCTCACTTGTACTTCATACAATTTTTGTTATGCACTTCAATTTAGAAGAAATGATTACAACTATAGGAATAGTTGGTTTATTTGGAGTAATATTTGCTGAATCCGGACTTTTTTTTGGATTTTTTCTTCCAGGAGATTCGCTACTTGTAACTGCCGGACTTCTCGCATCACAAGGATTTTTCAGAATAGAAGTATTGATGCCATTATTAATATTTGCAGCCATAGCTGGTGATTCTGTAGGTTATTGGTTTGGCAGAAAAGTAGGACAAGCCATATTTAAAAAGGAAGATACATTTCTTTTCAAGAAGTCTCACATAACAAAAGCCCACGCCTTTTATGAAAAACACGGAGGAAAAACAATAATTATTGCCAGATTTATACCGATAATAAGGACTTTTGCACCTATTGTTGCTGGAGCTGTCGATATGACTTATAAAAAGTTTATATCTTTTAATGTTTTTGGAGGAATCTTCTGGGTCTCTTTAATGCTTCTTTTTGGTTATTTTCTTGGAAATGTATTTCCAAATATAGATAAATATCTTTTACCCGTTATTGCGGTTATAATCTTATTGTCAATTCTTCCGGGAATAATTGAGGTATTTAAAAATAATAAGGAGAAAATATTTACTAAAATAAAATCAACTTTAAATAAATCTTAAGTTAAATCCTTAAGAAGATTTCTTCCGGTCATTTCACCAGGAACCTGAATAGAAAGTAAATATAAAACAGTTGGAGCAATATCTGCCAATATTCCGGTACTTAATGTTTGTACTTTACCCAATAAACTTTTTGATATAGCTATGAAAGGAACGGGGTTAGAATTATGTTCTGTATCGATTTGTCCCGTATGAAGATTAATCATTTCCTCCACATTACCGTGATCTGCAGTAACAAGTAAAGTTCCTCCATAAGCAAGAACAAAATTTGAAATTTTTCCTACACATTCGTCTACAACTTCACACGCTTTTACGGCAGGTCCTATATTTCCGGTGTGTCCTACCATATCGGGATTTGCAAAATTAATTAGAATAAAAGAATATTCTTCCTGCGAACGTAAAATTTCCAATAGCTTTTCTGTCATTTCATATGCTGACATTTCCGGTTTTTGATCGTATGTTGGAACATTGGGAGAGGGAATAATTATTCTTTCTTCTTGACTAAAAGGAGCTTCTCTTTGTCCGTTAAAATAAAATGTCACAAATCTTTCTTTTTCGGATTCGGATATTCTTAGTTGTCTTAATTTAGCTTCAGATATCGCTCTGCCTAAAGGCATATTAATAACTTCCGGGCCAAAGGCTACTTTTGCGCCATTATCAACCAGGGATTTACTATATTGTGTCATGGTTACGAAAAACAGATTATTTAAAGGTTCCCCTCTGTCAAAAACCTTCTGATGTAATAAAACTCTTGCAGCTATATGAGTTTTTTCGTATTTTTCAAGATAGGGGTCAAAATCAAGAGCAAAACTTTCGTCTTTAAAATCTTTTATCAAAAAAGCAGCTGTTAATTGTCTGGGTCTATCGATTCTAAAATTAAAATAAATTACACTGTCATTACTTTGTATTAATGCTGTTGGAGTTCCGGCAGTATCACTTATAAGACAAGGCTCTATGAATTCGTCGGTTTTACCTAGTGAATATGATAGATTTATCGCCTCTTCGCAGGTTTTTACTAAATGTCCCACACCTTTTGTCAACGCAAAATAAGCCTTGGCTGTTCTATCCCAACGTCTGTCTCTGTCCATCGCCCAATACCTACCCATTATTGAGGCTATTGTCCCCACACCTTCTTTATCAAGCATATTTTTAAGATTTTTTAGATATGTTAAGGAAGCAGTGGGAGGAGAATCCCTGCCGTCTGTAATAATATGCAAAAACACATTACTAAATTTTTTTATTTTGGCAAGCTGTATCAGAGCATATAGATGATCTTGGTTGGAATGAACACCACCCGCTCCTAAAAGACCAATATAATGAAGTTTTGAATTGTTTTTTCTGGCAGTTTCAATTGCACCAATTAAAACAGGATTTTCAAAAAATGATCCGTCTGCAATTGACATGCTAATTCTTTCCAAATCCTGATATACTATTCTTCCCGCACCCAAATTAAGATGTCCTGTTTCAGTATTTCCAGCTCCGTCTCTGGGTAAGCCTACGGCTTCACCTGATGCTTTGAGCTGTGTATGGGGATATGATGCCCATAAACGATTAAAATTTACGGTTTTAGCAAGCGTTATGGCATTACCTGGACTGGGTTGAGATATTCCCCAACCATCCAATACAGCCAAAATTACGGTTTTCTTTTCTTCCATGGGGCTCATTGATCTTTATTTTAAGATAACTCCCTTTCTATGCTTGAAAGTCTATTATATTTAGCAACTCTCTCTCCTCTTGCAGGACCTCCGAACTTAACAAAGTCTGCTCCAACACCTACGGCAAAGTCAACAATAAACCAGTCATTGGTTTCACCTGACCTGTGAGAAACAACAACCTTCCAGTTTGCCAATTTTGCCATTTTTATTACTGCCAATGTTTCTGTAATTGTTCCTATCTGATTAGGTTTAATTAAAATACTATTGCAGGCCTTTTCTTTAATAGCTTTATCTAATCTTTTTGGATTAGTAACCAATAGATCGTCGCCCACGATTAACATTTGTGACGAAAGAAGAGACGTCAATTTAGTCCAACTTTCCCATGCATCTTCATAAAGACCGTCTTCCAAAATAGCTAAATTATATTGTTCGTTTATACTCTTATAATATTCAATCATCTGGTTTTCATCCAAGGGAGATGTTTTGTCTCTTATGATATATGTTCCGTTTTTATATAAATTATTAGCGGCTACATCTAGACCAAGGAGTAAATCTCTTCCCAGTTTATAGGGTGTTAATTTAACGGCTTCGACAATTACTTCCAATGCATCTGCATTTGTAAAAAGATTAGGAGCATAACCTCCTTCGTGACCTACAGAATGAATTGCACCTCTTCTTTCAAGGGTTTTTCCAACACTCGTGTAAACCTCAACTCCTATCTGTAAACATTGACTGTAGGTTTTACTAGATGACGGAATAACATGAAATTCCTGGAAATCCAAATTTCCTGCACCATGTAAGCCTCCGTTTATCATATTAAAAATTGGCGTTGGTATTTTTAACGAAGGTTGAAGTCCTGCTCTATGAGATAATGTAAAAATCCAGGTGTATAGACTTTGTTGCTGGACCATGGCTGCAGCCTTTGCTATAACTTCCGAAACAGCAAGAATAGCGTTTGCTCCAAGTTTTGATTTGTTTTCAGTACCATCTAAACTTATCAATTTTTCATCTATTTCTTCTTGTGAAGTGGGATCTTTACCAATAAGTGCGGGTGATATTATTTTATTAACATTTTCAACCGCTTTTAAGACACCTGTACCGTTATATCTTTTTGGGTCATTGTCTCTTAATTCCAATGCTTCATAAGTTCCGGTTGAAGTACCTGACGGAACCGAAACGACTCCTATATGGTTTGAGTCCAATTGACATGCAGCTTCAACAGTTGGTATTCCTCTGGAATCCAATATTTCTCTTGCCCAAATTTTAGTTATTTTTGACATAATATAAATTTATAAATTATCTTCTGTTTCTGCAATAATCTTTCTGACCCTATTGATTGCATCGGGATTAACAGAAATACTTGTTATTCCGAATCTTACTAATTTTCTTACCATTTCATCATATGTTGAGGGTGCTTGTCCACATATAGATGAACTTATTCCAAATTTGTTACACTTATTAATAATTCTTTTAAAAGACCACGAAACAACGTCGGAATTCTCGTCAAATGCTTTTGCGACCTCTTCATTATCCCTATCGGTTCCGGTTAAAAGCATTGTCAAATCATTTGATCCTATTGATACGCCGTCAATACCAACTTTTACAAAATCATCAAACATAATCACATTAACAGGAAGTTCCACCATCATCCAAAATTTAAAGGTTGGGCTTTGAAATAATTCTTCTGCTGCAACAATTCTTCTTACTCTTGCCAATTCTTCGGGTGATCGTACGTAAGGAACCATCAACCACAAATTTTTATATTTCTTTCTGACTAATTTTATGGCTTTTAATTCGAGAGCAAATACTTCCGGGCTTGCTATATAACGAAAGGCACCTCTAAATCCCAGCATGGGATTGGATTCCTCTGGTTCCCATGCTTTTCCTCCTTTTAAAATTCTATATTCGTTGGTTTTAAAATCCGTTGCTCTATAAACAACAGGTCTTGGATAAAATGCGGAACAAAATCTAGCTATATCTTTTGCCAATTTCAGTACATAATCGTCTTGTTTCCTCATCTTTATTGCCTCTTTGGGATGAATTCCAATATTCGCAATCATAAATTCAGCTCTGAGAAGTCCTACTCCGTCTACATTTAATTTGGATAATTCGATTGCTCTTTGGGGTTCTGCCAAATTTAAGTAAACTCTTGTTGCTGTTTTACCTTTATATTCCTTCTCTTTTATTTCATTTTTAATTTCTACCTTTATTTTATTTCCCAAATATACTAAACCTCTACTTCCATCCACACTTACAATTAAAGATTCTTTTAATTTCTTTGTGGCGTCATTTGTTCCCACAACACAAGGAACGCCTAGTTCTCGAGAAACAATAGCGGCATGAGAGGTTAATCCTCCTTTATCGGTTACTATGGCGCATGCCTTTTTCATTGCTGGAACAAAATCGGGAGAAGTCATAACAGAAACCAATACATCTCCTTCGTGAACTTTTGAAATTTCACTTGCATCTTTGATTATTTTTACTGGACCGGTTCCTATACCCGGACTTGCTGAAGTTCCGGTTAAAATGGGTGCAGTAATATCAATAAAATCTTTTGTCTTTTTCTTTGTGGTAATTTTCTGAATAGTCGTTACGGGTCTTGTCTGTACAATACTTATTTTATTTTTTTCTTTAGCCCATTCAATGTCTTGTGGAAAATAATAGTGATTTTGAAGTTTGTCCGCAATTTTACCAAGCCATATTATTTCCTCATCTTTTATTTTTTGCTTATCAACCATTTTTTTAGGAACTTTTACTTCTTTTATGCCATTTTTTGCTCTGACAAGCATAACGGTTTGACTCGATATTTCTTTTGAAAGTATGGCAAAAGTTCCTTTTTGAATTAAATACCTATCAGGTACAACCGATCCCTGAACAATTAATTCTCCAAGCCCCCAAATTGCTTCTATTATAATTTTATCCTTTTCGTTAGTAACGGGATCTATCGTAAATATAACTCCTGATACTTCAGAAAAAATCATTTTCTGTATAATTACGCATACTTTTACTTTTTCGTGTGGGATTTTATTTTGTACGCGATAAAAAATGGAACGTTCGGTAAAAAGAGATGCCCAGCATTCCCTTACTGAATTAATAAGAGAGGCTTCTCCTTTAATATTCAAATATGTGATTTGCTGACCTGCAAAAGAAGTACCAGGTAGATCTTCTGCCGTTGCAGAAGACCTCACCGCAACGAATGCATTTGAGAAAGTACCGGATAATTTTTTATAAGCTGAATTAACTTTAGAAAATATTTCTTTTGGAACAACTCCCTCATTTATTAAACTTCTAATTTTTGTAGAAGCAGATTTTAATTGCTGGGGATCATTTACATCGGTTATTTTTAAAATATCGTATATCTTTTTTATTAACTTATTTTCTTTTAAGAAAATATCATATGCATAGATTGTGATTGCAAAACCTTGTGGAACCGGAAAGCCGGAATTCACCATTTCACCCAAATTCGCTCCTTTTCCACCCACAATTGAGGAGTCTTCTTTATTTATTTCTTTAAATTCTAAAATTAGAGGTTGGGCAGACATTCTTTATCAATTATAGATTAAAAACTAAAAATTATGAATTACCTTAATTTCTCCTTAAAATAATCAACCCAGGGAATGGATTTGGGGTCAGCACCGTAAAGAAGTGCCAAGTAAAAAGATACGAATGATCCGAGTATCATAATTTCAAAAACCTGCATCATTTTAGTTTCAAGCAAGGCCGTATATTTAAAATAATTAATACTATTCTTGCCGACAACATCCATTGTAATAGGATAACGCTTTATTACATTAGGAGAATAAAGTTTGGATTCTATAAAAAGAAAGTTTAGAAGTTCTTTTGACTTGGAAGGATATTTTAATCCTTCCATTAAATGATGGTTAAGTTCGGGTATATCAAATAAAGAACTAAATGATTTCGCAGTTTCGTTTATTTGATTTTTAAAAGAATGGGCACTTCCCAATAAATGTTCGCTGGCGACAAGAATAGGAATAGTATTATGAAATTTTAAAGCAATACTTTTTGCCAAATTTGAATTTTGAGGTTTTGTTACATCAAAATCTTTTGTTAATTTTCTTATTTCCTCAACACATTTCTCCATTTCTTCATCCAAAGTAAAAATGAATTCGCAACGTGATAATAAAGCTAAGATTCCGGCAACAGAATAACCCAAACCAAATCTGGGTTGACCGGATGGATTTTCTTTAGGTTCAAAAATATATGAAGGAATGTTATTTTGTTTGAATAATTCAGCTAATTTACCTCCTGTTGTAATACCGAAAATCTGTGCATTTTTGTTTAAGGCTTCATAAAAATCGGAAATAGTTTCTTCTGTATTTCCTGAATAAGAAGAAATTATTACAAGAGTATCTTTATTAACATATTTTGGAATATGAAATTGGGTAAAAACTTCAATCGGGGTTCTTGCTCTTTCGGGAATTAACGAATCTATAATTCTTCCTCCCAAGGCCGAACCTCCCATTCCTGCTATGACTACATTTTTTGCCAATGAACATTCTTTAGGAGTGGGAAGAAGTTTTATCTCTTTCCAAGCCTGTTCAACTTGATCAGGAAGTTTTCTTATTGAATCCAATACAAAACCCGTATCAAATTTTTTTATTTCATCGTTAGAATTAATATCTATCATTCTATTTGCTTTTTTACAAAATCCAATCCTTTCTTAATAAGATCTTTAGCCTTTTCATTTGATTTGCTTTCTACGAATACTCTAAATTCAGGTGCATTAAGAGATGATCGAAAAAGTATCCAGGTATTGTCATCTATCCATATTTTCAATCCGTCTATTTCCTCAATTTTTTCTCCTTTAAAATTTATCTTGGCTTCTCTTATTATTTTATCCTTAAGTTCCCATTTATATGATATCTTATCTCTTAATATATAGTACTTGGGAAGTTCGGATATAACATTCGACAATCTTTTTCCTTCACGAGCAAGTATATTTAATATCTCTATGGTAGTACGCCCTCCATCACGACTAAGCATTTCAGGAAATATCCCCCCTCCATTTGCTTCAAAACCGAATGATGACTTTACTTCTTTCATCTTATCAACCACATAAGGAGATCCAACTTTGGTTCTAAATACAGTTTTACCGATTTTATCTACAACCTGTGAACTACTAATTGGAGTAACAATACTTTCTCCCGGAATATCTCTTGCAATTAATGTACCCGTATAATCTCCAGGTATAAAATTTCCTTTCTCGTCAATAAAAACTACCCTGTCTCCGTCTGCATCATATCCAATCCCAAAATCTGCCTTGACCTCTTTTACCTTTTTTATGAGATCTGACATGTTAGACTTAACCTCTGTATCTCTTGCAAAAAACTGACCCTGTATGGTTGAGTTAATCTCTATTACATCTATTCCCAATCTTCTTAAAACCTGCGGCATAGTATCGGATTGAGCTCCATCTCCGGGGTCAACGACTATTTTCCATTTTGGATACGGGGAATTTGCATATTTAATTAAATTTTCCTGATATTCCTGATTAGCTCTATTTTCGTAATGAATATCTGAATCAATTTTTCTTGATTTTACTTTGTTTTTAATCTCTTGATATATATTTTCAATTTCTATTTCCTGTTTTTTAGATATTTCCTCTTCAAATGCAAAAAATTTAATACCGTTTAAATCAGGCATTATATGACTTCCTGATACCATAATACTGCCTGAAAATTCACTACATACTTTAAGTATGTAATTTATTGCCGGTATGGGAGATGCACCTTCGTCAAAAACCTCTTTTTTTTGGTATAAAAGCCCGGAGATGATCATTTCTTTTATTCTTGGACTTGAATTACGAGGATCCATTCCTATGGCGATAGCAGAATTTTTTTTGTTTTTGCTTAAAAATATAGCGAAAGCTCTTCCTATATCGAAGCAGAATTGACTTGTAAAAAGTTTTTCAGCGTCTCCTCTTATACCGCTAGTACCAAATAAATTTGATTTCACACATTCATTCTAATTCGCTGGCAATTAGAAGGTCAAGTGAATCAATAAGTGTAGCTTTAGAAGTTTTTGCCTTAACATCAATTTCCGCCAATAATCCAATTATTCTTTTTAATTTATTCAAGGTAAATTTAGATGATTGAAACTCAAGTTTTTTTACACGCCAAGAAGCGTAGGGTATTGATGATGGTTCCATTTTTACCAAATAAAGGTCTTTCAGTTGCCTGGCAAGAAGCAGGAATACAAATTCAATAGGTTCTTTTTCAATAACTTGATAAAGATAATTTATACAAGTTTTAGATGAAGGATAAAACGATTCCAGAAATTTAAAAATAGTATTTTGAAGCTTATATTCTTCTATTTTTATGTTTTTCCCCAGATTTTTCAAGAAAGTTACCGAAATATTTCCTTTTTCAAAAATTAACATATTTCCTTTTAAGTTTTCTATATTTTTGGATAACCATAAAATATCTTTTTTGTTTATTTTATTTGGATTTTCCAAAATAAAGAATTTTTCTTCCTTAAAAAGTGAGGGTGATATTAATGTTTCTTTTATATTTGTATTTTCATTAATTTTTACGATTTGCCATTTTTTTATTTTAGCTACAGATTCTATGTAAATTAACCTTTTGAGGGAATCGTTTGTATTTTCTCCATGAATAACTACAATTTTCATAAATTAATATTTATTTTATACCTTTATATTGTACGACTAATCTTTTAACTCTGTCTTTAAAATTTCTTTTACCTTTCCTAAAGTGCGGAATTAAAGATCCTGAGAAATTTCTGGGGATATGTGCAAGTTCATGAAGTAAAGTTTCTTCCTTTTCCGAATTATTTAAATTATCAAAATTTTGGGAAATTACTTCTATTATATAGGCTGGTTTTACCTTTAGGGCTTTTTGCCAAATTTTAACCAAACCCCAAATTCTTGCTCTGGCATAAGTTCTTGTTCCGTAACTTCTGAAACAAAATAACCTAGATTTTTTAACCCAATTTATATCTAGGTTACTTATTAATTTTGATACTTTTCTCTTTATATCAGGGGCACTTTCCCACTCTACTTTACCTTTTCTTTTAGGAAGATAATTTGAAAACCTCTGCACCTTCTTTAACCTCCTCTTTTACTTTCAAGCCTATTGTATCACCTTTACCAGCTTTCTCTATCTTCTCATGTTCAACCTGCATCGATTCCACCTCCTGTTCGAACATGTCTTCTCCTCCCCTTGAAAATTTAATTTTATCTCCTGTTGCAATATCACTCTCCAATTCAACAACAGCTACATTTATTTTATCGTAATAATGAGTAACAGCTCCTATTTTGTAGTAATTCATTTCATTTTCACCCCCTTAGAGGCATCTTTGATCAAACCATTATTTGAAATCTTATAAATATGACATAAGGCAACAGCTAAGGCATCTGCAGCATTGTCAAAATGCGTCCTTTGTTTGGCTTTGCTTCTTACTTTTTTCCCAAATATTTTTCTAAGTGACCTTTGCATTTCCTTTTTATCCGCTCTTCCGCTTCCGGCTATCATCTTTTTAATAGTCCCTGGTGCATATTCATAAACATCAATATTTGCTTTAGCAGCGCAATAAAACATTACACCTTGGGCTTGACCTACTCTCATGGCTGTTTTTGCATTTGTTGCAAAGAAAAGTTTTTCTATAGCAATAACATCTGGTTTGTTTTCTTTAAATAAAGCAGACATTTTTTCGTAAATACTTATTAATCTTTTTCCAGGAAGACTTTCTTTATCGGTTTCAATTAATCCCCAAGACAAAGCTTCATATGTAGTTCCTTCAAATTTTATATAACCATAACCCGTTGTTGCCGTTCCCGGATCTATTCCCAATATAAGCATAGTTAAATTATATCAATATCGATGATTTTAACAAAAACAAGAAAGGATTATTATTATTTTAAAAATTTATGAGGTAGTTTATCTTAGAAATTGATTTTAATTCTTGAAGCCAAGTTTGATATTCCTGTGACAGTTTTGTTTGTCTTATGGTTTCCGTTATTTGACTTTTAACATCCTCAAGTTTTGCGTTTTCAACAAAGCTTGTCTTGTTTTCATTGAAATATGTAGTAATTTCTTCCTCACTTATTGAAATTTTATCCGCAATTAGCTTTTCTACTTGAATTTTTAATTTTAAAGAATCTTGCAATTGAGCTCTGGTTTGTCCTTGAAATGCTAATGCCGTATCCAAATCCGTTCCTTGGGCTTTAAGCTGATTTTCTATCGCTTTTATTTCGTTATCCAAATCTTGCTGTGAAACGACAATACCTTTTTTCTTGGCCTCTTGGTCTATAAGTTTTTGTGTAATTATTGAATCCAAAACTTGTTTTCCGCCCTGTTTTTCTAATTCTTTGGCTAATTGTAGTCTTGTTATTGGCTGACCGTTTACTGTTGCCGCTAAAAAAATCCCTAAGTTTAAATAGACTAATATTAAAAGTAGAACAATTACAAAACCAATAATAAATGTCCATTTCTTTTTCGGGTTTTTTAAAATGTTTTTTTGGTAAGATACTATCGATTCTTTCTTTTTATTAAGTTCTGATTTTAGATTCATCTAATAGACTATATATTCTTTAATTTAATTATTCAAGGGGAAAAACTACATCTTAATTATAGAAGCGTTTTAATTTTTATTGAATTTCCGTGCCCCGGATAAACGACTGTATTGATCGGTAGTGCAACAATCTTTTTAAGAGATTTAATAAGATCTTCATAACAAGAATATTTAAAATCTGTTCTCCCTAAAGATTTGCCTTCGAAAACTAAATCTCCTACGAAAATAACCTTTAAGCTTCTTATATATAAAGATATGCTTCCCGGAGTATGTCCCGGTGTTTCAATTACTTTTACTTCATTATCTCCAATCCTAATCTTTAAACCATCATACAAAAATTTATCAACATCGGGGGAAGGATCTGATTTAAATTTTAAGAAATATTTGGCTCTTTTAGACATATCTTTCAGTAAAAATAAGTCATTTTTATTAATCATGAAGGGAATTTTAAATGCTTTTTGGACTTCGAATGCTCCCAATATATGATCAAAATGTCCGTGGGTAGCCAAAATCCCAAAAGGTTTTAAATTTAATTTTAAAATAGAACTTATAATATAATCGGGGTCATCACCTGGATCTATAATTAATGTCTTTTTACTCAATTTATCATAAAGAAGATAACAATTTGTATTAAATTCCCCTACAATTAGCCTTTCTATATTATTCATTTAAATATAAATAAATATCTGAAGAAATAACTTTTATCGTTTATTATTTTTTACCTACTTAAAGTTTTAGAAGTCTTTTTTGCTTTTTTAACTTCAGATTTCCTTTTCGAAGATAAAATGACTGGTTTATCTTTTCTTGCTGCCCTGGCATATATTTTGTCTATCTCTTTTTTGGGTTTTATCCTAGTATAGTAGAGTTTCGCACTTTTGACGCCTTTTACCCCAGATTTAATTACTTCGATTTTTTCTATATTGGGAGACATTATCTGAAATATCCTTTCTATTCCAATTTGATGCACTCCTATTTTTCGAACAGTAAAAGTTTTACTTATACCCCCTCCTTTAATTGCTATAACCATACCTTCAAAAGCCTGGGTTCTTTCTTTACCTCCCTCTTTTATTCTTTGGGTTATTCTAATTTTATCTCCTGTTCCAAATTGGGGACTGTCTTTATATTTTGCAAATAGTGCCATGTTGTTATTGAAAATGATATTTTACTACATCCCAAGTTTACGCTCAAGAACTTATTTTTTTTCCAAAACTATGGTGATTTTTCTCGCCAAATTCTCACTCCAGTTTACCTTAAAAGGAAGATTGATTTTTTCTTTACTTCCTTCAAAAACCAATGTTACCAACTGATTTCCCAGATTTTCAACAAGTATCTCCTTCATCCTTTTTAATTGATTTTTAGTAGTATCTTTGGGAATTCTGATATATAGCTTGTTAGAAATATCTTTTGATTCGACTCCCTCTACAATCAAGGAGAATTCGTCGTCTCTTTTATCTATTTTACCGTTAACTAAAATAATATTATCTTCTATCCATAAGCTTTTGGTTTCGCTATATATTGAAGGAAATATAACTAAATTTATAGAACCTGTTGTATCTTCTATTTTTGCAAAAGCCATTTCTTTACCTCCCCTTTTGGTAATAATTATCCTCACTTCTTTTACGATTCCTGCTATTGAAACAGGTCCTCTTGAATTAAAAGCGTTAGTTTCATCTTCCGCAATATCTTCTATCCTATGACTTGCTTTAATTTCAAGATTTCCCAAAAGTTCAACGAGAGGTTTACCCGAAAGTGAAAATCCCAAGAGTTCTTTTTCTAAATTTTGCAGTTCCTTTTCCTGAAATTCAGGTATATCTATTAAATTCATACTGCTTAAAGATTTAGAATTTTTACCGATATCCTCCTGTGAAAAAAGACCCTGTTGATCATTTTTGACCTTTTTACCTACTTTATCTCTTATCTCATCTATTGAGGATAAAAGAGTAGCTCTTTTTCCGAATTTCGATAAAGCACCGACTTTTATAAGACTTTCCAAAACTTTTTTATTTACTCTTCTTGAATCAACTTTAGACAAAAAGTCCGCAAATGAGTTAAATGGTCCTTCTTCTCTTGCTTCGAGAATGGCCGCAATAGCGGCAACCCCGACATTTTTAATTGCATTTAATCCAAATCTAATAGCCTTTTTATTTAAAGATTTTTTATCTTCCTCTATTTTAAAATCTTCTTCGCTTTCATTTATATCAGGAGCAAGTACACTAATTTTCATTCTTCTACATTCATTTATAGCTGTCGTTACTTTTTCTTTATCCGAACTTTCCGCTGAAAGAAGAGCCGTCATAAACTCAACGGGATAGTTTGCTTTCATATAGGCAGTTTGGTACGCAACCATTCCATAACTTGCTGCATGAGCCTTATTAAATCCATATGCCTGGAAGGGTTCAAATAGTTTCCAAAGGTTTTCAGCGAAATCTTTTGTTTGACCGTTTTCAACAACGCCTTTTATAAATCTTTCTTTTTGTGCAGCCATTTCTTCCGGAATTTTCTTTCCCACGGCTTTTCTGAATTTATCGGCTTCCTCCCAACTGTAACCTGCCAGTTCTATTGCGCAAAAAAGTAAATCGTCTTGATATACCAAAAGACCATATGAGGCTTCTAGAAATTTCTTCATTCGCGGATCCAGATATTTAACAAGCTTGGGATTTCTTTTCCTTTTGATATAATCTGGAATTACCGCGATAGGTCCCGGTCTATATAAAGCCACCATTACCATAAGATCTTCAATTCTGGTTGGTTTTAAGTCCTTGATATATTTGGTCATACCGCTTCCGCTTAACTGAAACGCTCCCATTGTTTCTCCACGACCTAGCATGTTAAAAGTTTTCTTGTCATCAAGAGGAATTTTAGTCAGGTCAATATTTTTTCCTTCCACTTTATTAACCATTTCCACAGCTGATCCCAATATCGACAAATTTCTGATACCTAAAATGTCAAACTTAATAAGTCCTACCTCCTCACAAGAATGCATCTCATATTGTGTAATTATTTTTTCTCCCGAAGGTTCTTTCTGAATAGGAGTAAAATCTGTTAGAGTTTTTGGGGCTACAACCAAACCTGCTGCATGAACGCTTAAGTGTCTGGCATTCCCTTCAATTTGAACAGCCAAATCTAATATTTTCTTGGCGTCTTTATCATTATCGTAAAGTTCTTTCAATTCCTCTACATCTTCTAATGCTTTAGGGATAGTTATCGGGAATCCCTGTTTGGGGGGTGGAATCAATTTGGCGATTCTATCTCCGATATTATACTCATACCCCAGTACTCGAGCAACGTCCCTTACAGATGACCTGGAAAGCATTCTTCCAAAAGTGCAAATTTGTGCAACTTTTTCTTTCCCATACTTTTGGCAAATATATTCTATTACTTCTTCTCTTCTATTGTCCGATACATCGAAATCGATATCCGGAGGCGATGGTCTAAAAGGATTTAGAAACCTTTCAAAAGGAAGATAATATTTAAGTGGGTTAACTGTTGTTATACCCAAAACGAAAGAAACCAGTGAACCGGCAACAGAACCTCTGGTATTAGTAATAATTCCCTGATTATTGGCCCAATTCACCATGTCTGTAACTATTAAAAAGTAAGGAGCATAACCTTTATCGGTAATTATTCCAATCTCATAATCAAGTCTTTTTTTAATATCTTTGGTAATATTTTTTATTTTTTGTGGGAATCTCTCATATATAAGATTTTTCAAATATTTTTCAGGGTTCGTATTTTCAGGTACTTGAAATTCCGGGAAATACCATTTTCCCAAAGTTAATTCCAATTCACATTTTTGTGCTACTTTTATAGTATTTTCAACAGCATCTTTCATATCAGAAAAAAGTTCATACATTTCACTTGGTGTTGTGATATGAAAAGCAGGAGTGTCAATAAATCTTAGTCTTTTTATATCAGTAGTATTTTTCCCCGTTGCTATGCAAACTAAAGCATCTTGGGCTGTGGCATCTTCTTTTTTTATATAGTGTGCATCGTTTGTGGCGACAATAGGAATTGCCAGATCTCTGCTTAATTTTAAGATACCTTTATTTATTATTTCCTCATTATCTGCCATTTTAGAAACAGAGGCTCTTAATTCTGTATTTTTAATTGCTGAGACAAAATCAGCATATTTATGTCTTTGTACCTCAAGATAGTAATCCTCACCGAAGACATCCAAATACCAGAGAGCAGTCTTTTTGGCTTTTTCATGATCTTCATTTATCAGTGCTTGCGAGACTTCACCCTGAGGGCATGCTGATGTACAAATCAAACCCTTTGAATATTTGGCTAGTGTTTCTCTATCCACTCTGGGACGATAGTAATAACCTTCAAGATGTGCAATTGACGTTAATTTCATTAAGTTTTTATAACCTTCCTTATTTTTGGCTAGAAGAATAATATGGAAATTTTGTATTTTTTCCCTTTCTCCTCTTTCTCTATGATTAATATTTGTCGTATAACCTTCTATACCTAAAATGGGTTTAACACCTTGAGCTTTGGCCAACTTATAAAAATCTATAACTCCATACATTGCTCCATGATCGGTTATTGCAAGATAATCCATGTCGTTTTCTTTTACATAAGAGATAAGCGGTTTTAATTTACTTAAACCGTCCAAAAGAGAATATTCTGTGTGAACATGTAGATGAACAAAACTTTTAGTCATCATATTATGAAGTTTTATTTTTTAATCTTAATTCTTCTTTTCTTTTATACATATCCTGATCTGCTTTCTTGATGAGCTCTTGTGCTGTTGTTTCAGTAGTCCATTGAGCTATTCCTATACTTAATCCTGTATAGGCAGGTAAACCAACCGTATCTTTTTTATATTTAAAGCTATCTCTAATTCTTGTTGCTACATTTATAGCTTGGTTAGCATCTGTATCCGGCAATAACACCACAAATTCATCTCCTCCGAATCTTGCCGCTAAATCTCCTGAACGAATTATTAAACAACTGGCGGTAGTTTTTAAATATACATCTCCCTGATCATGACCGCTATTTTCTATGCCTTCCTCCGACAAAACTTTCTTCCCATCATTAACATCTTTCAAGTAATCATTATCTACAAATAAGATAGATATTGTTTCTGAATTTCCCGTTTCCTTTCTTTTTCTTTCAAGTCTTGCTATCAACATTGACAACTCTGTCAAAACAAAACGTCTGTTTGGCAGTTCTGTTAGTGCATCTGTCATTGCATCTTTATTATCAACAGCCCACATTCGTGCAGCCAATTCTTGATCTTTCTGTATTAAATTTAAATTAAATTCAACTCTCTTTTGGAAATTAGGGTCACCTTTTAATTTTTCTAACCTTTCATTGTAGGCTTCATGAATAACAATCTCGTCTTTTTTTAATGATTGTGTTGTAGTGGTATTAGTCTTTTCTGACATATATTTTTATCTAAGATGTTATTTAAAAAGCTTTTTTCTAAGTGTTTCTTGTATTGTTTTCGGATTTCCTTTTCCTTTAAGTTTTTTTTGAACTTTTCCCATTAAAAATCCCAATACTTGACCTTTACCCTTTTTGTAATCTTCAACGGCCTTTTTTTCTTCTTTGACTACCTCATTTACGGCGATTTCTAATTCCTTTGCTGTTGAGAATTCCATCTTAGTCAATCTTACAATTTTTTCAACCAATTTAGCTGGTTCTTTAAACTCTTCATTTAGTTTTTGATTTACTATAAAATCTGCTATAAGTTTGGCAGAAATTTGATGTTTTGATGCCAAATCAACTGCTTCCTCAAAATATGTTGAAATGTTAATGGATGAGACCAATATATTTATATAGTTATCAGGTAATTGATAAGAATCTCTAAATCTTTTTCTTTTCTCTATTGGTAGTTCAGGAAGCTCTCTTTTTAAACCTTCAATAAATTTTTTATCAAAACAAAAAGGAGGAATATCGGGTTCTGGAAAGTATCTATAATCATGAGCTTCCTCTTTGGTTCTTTGAGAAAATGTCTCTCCTATTTTTTCATTAAATCCCCTTGTCTCTTGTTTTACTTTTTGACCCTTAGAAAGAATTTCTTCTTGCCTTCCTATTTCGGAATTTATCGCTTTTTCTAAAAATTTAAAGGAATTTATGTTTTTTAACTCTACTTTATAATTCGGCAGTTCATTAATTTTTACTTCCCCTTTTTTATCTGATAAAGATATGTTTGCCTCCAAACGCATTGAACCTTTTTCCATATCTGCACTTGAAATTCCAAGATATCGTACTATAAGTTGCACTTCCTTTAAAAAATTAACAACATCCAAGACATTACTAAAATCAGGTTCTGTTACGATTTCTACAAGTGGAACGCCACTTCTGTTAAAATCGATCAAAGAAATATTTTTTCCATTAATTTCATGATGTTGAAGTTTTGCCGTATCCTCTTCAAGATGAATTCTTCTTATTCGAATATCTAGCTTCGAATCTGGAATTTGAAATTTTCCTTTTACACAAAAGGGGATATCATACTGGCTTATTTGATAACCTTTTGGCAAATCGGGATAAAAATAATGCTTTCTATCAAATTTACTGAATAAATTCACATCGCAATTGAAGGCAAGCCCTATTTTTATAATATCATCAATTGCTTTATGGTTCGGAAAAGGAAGCGCTCCGGGTAATCCCAAACAAATTGGGCATACTTGAGTATTGGGCTTTTTGGCAAAATGATCTGCAGAGCACATACAAAACATTTTGCTTATTGTTGCTAGTTCTATGTGTACTTCCAATCCTATTACGGGTTTATACATTTTCCTTAGATATTAAATACCATTTTCTAAATATTTTTGTCCTAATTTTTTGGAAAAAATAAGAATTCCCAAGAAAATCATTGAAAACAAGAAAAGCAATAACTTAATGCCAAAAAGTTCTACTATGGTTCCAGAAAAAATTACAGGGAAGATGGTTGCAATCGTTACCAAAAACCAAAAGTTTCCGAACACTCTTCCTCTCATACCACCCGGTGTTTTTTCTTGTAAATAGGTTTGTGCAGGAATTAATATTCCAATAAACGAAAAACCTATAACTATTATTATCAAAATTCCTATAAAAGTTCCCAAAACTCCTTTTAATATAGGAACTAAAAATATAAGCAAAAGTGAAGAAAAGACAATTAACATAATCGATTTTTCTATTATTTGCTTTTTCCTATATCTTGTTTTCATTAGTTTGGGAATAATCAGGGCTGACAAAGCAGCACCGATTCCTGCTGGAACTACTAATAAAACTCCTGCAGAATTAATGTTTATTCTAAATATTTCTCTTGCAATAATTGGGGAATTTACGGTAACAATAGCACCCGAAATTTGAATAACCATCAATAGAAAAAAGGGTATTAAAATATTTTTGTTATCTTTGATAAAAGTATAACCTTCTATAATTCTTCTAAAGAATTTAAAGAATGCTTCTTCATAATTTTTACTTTTTATTTTCTCTACCTCTATTTTTGGTAAGAAAAGTACACTTATAAATGCTAAAAATACTGCTACAGAACATATGAATAAAGATGTTTTAAAACCCAGTAATGAATTTAATATTCCTGCTATTCCGAATCCCACAATTAGAGCTGCTTGTTGTGTTAATAAAAATAAACCATTTGCGTGTGGTAAATCTTTCTCTTTAACCAAAGAGGGAAGAGATGCAGATTCCGCAGGTACATAAAATTGGTTTAAAAATGAATAAATAAGTACTATTCCATAGATTATGAAAATTCTCGTTTGGTGAACAAAAATATAAAATAAAATCGTAAGTGCTTGAAGAAGATTGGTTATTATTAAGATTCTTCTTCTTTCCACAATATCGACACTTGCAGCGGCAAAAGGTCCGATTACAACGGCCGGAAGAGCCCAAGTAACCCATAAAAATGACGTTGCGATAGTAGATCCCGTCTCTGAAAAAAGTTTTATTAAAAGCAAAAAATTCATGATATTGATGGATAACTGAGAAAGTATTTGTGAAGACCATAAATATAAAAAGTTTTTATTTTTTATAATTTCTTTAAAATCCTGCATATTATTAAAGTTTAGAAATATTAGGCATCCATGAAATCTCATTTTGAAACATGCCTCCTAGATTAAAAAGCATATCTTCGGAAAACTTCGGTCCCATGATTTGAAATCCTAATGGGAGGTTGTTTTTTGAAAACCCATAAGGAATTGCAATAGATGGAATCCCCGTTAAATTTGCTGTTGCCGCATAGATGTCTGTCAAATACATTGAAAGAGGATCATTGGTTTTTTCTCCCAATTTAAAAGCATTTGTCGGTGCAACAGGAGCAATTAGTGCATCCACTTCTTTAAAGACTTTATCTACTTCCTCAATTATTATTGATCTTACCTTCATTGCTTTATGATAGTAAGCATCATAATACCCTGCCGATAGAACATAAGTTCCAAGCATTATTCTTCTTTTCGCTTCATCTCCGAATTCCTGTCTCTCTTCTCCAAATCTTTTTGCATCATATCTTCCCAAATTCGATGAAACTTCCGCGGGTTGAATAATATAATAGACGGATATTCCGTATTTTGTATGCGGAAGGCTAACCTCTTTAAAAACAATTCCTGTTTTCTTCAAAATATTAATGGCTTCATTTACTTTCTTTTCAACTTCTTTGTCCAACCCTTTAACAAAGAATTCTTTAGGAATTCCTACTGTTATTTTCGATTTGCCAAATTTAAAGTTTGAATTTTTTACAGTAGCATCCTTTTCGTCTTCTCCTTTAATCACATCAAATATTTTTTTACTGTCTTTTACTGTTCTAGTCAAGTGACCTACACAATCAAGAGATGAAGCCATTGCAATAACACCGTATCTTGAAACCGATCCATATGTAGGTTTTAAACCTGTTACACCGCAAAAATTTGCAGGAACCCTAATCGAACCACAGGTGTCTGTTCCTGTTGTAACCAGACAATAATTTGCAGCAAGACTCGCTCCCGATCCACTGGAAGATCCTCCTGCAACGAATTCTTCATTCCAAGGATTTTTTGTGGGACCAAAATCCGAATTTTCTCCCGAAGATCCGTGCGCCCAAGCATCACAATTTGCCTTAGCAAGAGTAATGCATCCCGCATCGTCAAGTTTCCTGACAACAGTTGATGAATAAGGAGGAATATAATCTTTCAATAAATTAGATGCTGCCGTTGTTCTTATACCCCTGGTTAGAAACATGTCTTTATGGATAACCACAACTCCCAAAAGTGGATAGTCTATAAAAGCTTTATCTTTGTAATCGGAAATTATTTTATCGACTTTTTTTGCTTTCTCGTAAGCCAAGTCTTCAGTTTTTGTAATTACAGCATTTATTCTTTTGTCGTATTTTTTTATTCTTTCCAAATATGAATCTACCAAATCAACTGCCGTGTATTCTTTTTTTATTAGACCTTTTTGCGTATCTTCAATAGTTAACGGAGGTTTAATCTTCATAATAATATATTGGTGTTATTGATCTTTTTCCAAAATTGCCGAAACCTTAAAATATCCATTATGGGTGTCATCTTCTCCTGATAAAGCTTCATTTTGCGTTAAAGAAAATCCGGAGCCAACTTTATCAGTTCTTGTTACATTTTGTAGATTTGTCGTTTGACTAGTGGGTTTCACTTTAGAAGTATCAACCTCCTTAAGATGATCAATATATCCTATTATATTGGATAGCTGTTTTTTGAACTTAATAATTTCTTCAGAACTTAACTTCAATTTGGCCAGATTTGCTATGTAAGTAATATCTTTATTATTTAAGCCGGTCATATGAGCATATAATACATACAACTTAATACATTAGGCAACAGCAAAGTAATTTTAAATTAAACATAAGTATTCAGAAAGTATTTTCCTCTCTACTTTAATACAAAAAAGTAGTAATAATTCAAATTATGCCATTTGTTGAAGTGCCTTAATGCGTTCATCTACGGGAGGATGTGTATTGAATAGATTGGAAAATCTAGATACGGCCGATTTTGTTTTTCCTTTGAACGGATTAATTATATAAAGATGTGCTGTTGCTTTGTTTGCGGCCTCAAGAGGTTCTGTATCAGAGGCTATCTTCTCTAGAGCAGAAATTAGACCGTTCGGTTGTCTTGTTATGGCTACACTTCCGGAATCAGCTAAAAATTCTCTTCTTCTTGATATAGCAAGTTGAATCAATTGAGCAACAATGGGAGATAAAATTGCAAATAATATCCCTATAACCATCATAATAACTCCCAATTGATTTCCTTCTCTGTCTGAATCATCTCTCCCGCCAAACCAGCGAATTCTTATTAACCAATCACCAAGAAGAGCAACGGTTCCTACTAATACAGCTACAACAGACATTAATCTGGAATCATAATTTTTAATGTGGCTCATTTCATGTCCAATAACTCCTTCAAGTTCTGTTCTATCAAGTTTTTGAAGAAGACCGGTTGTTGCACAAATTACTGCATGTTCTGGGTCTCTTCCTGTTGCAAATGCATTTGGAGCACTATCCTCTATCACATAAAGCTTGGGTTTTGGAATACCCGATGCAATGCTTAAATTTTCTGCTACTGTATAAAATTCAAAATCTCTATTTCTTAATGCAGGTCTAGCTCTTGATATGGTTAAAACAATCTTATCGCTATAATAATAACCTATTAAACTCATCAATCCCGATATGATAAGACTTAGTCCCACGATACCCAAACCTCCTGGTTGATAGCCTAAATACAAAGCAAAGGCTTGGGATATAAAATAAATAGCCAAAGCTATGAATATAATAAAACATACAATTATTACTGCACTTTTTCTTTTATTTGCAGATACCGATTCGTAAATGTTAATCATAAACTTATTTTAGGCGTTTTTGTTTCCTCTGCTTTTACCTCCACATGTTCTCCTTCTTGTGGAGTTATCAAGCCGGGTAATTCATCAAATTTAAATAAATTGGCTATAAAACTAGATGGTACAGAAACTCTTTTGACGTTATAGTCTGCTGTTAAATCTATAACCAATCTTCTTGCATACATTATTTTGTCCGAAGTGTCTCTTAATTCATCCATCAGTTTTACAACTACCTCGCTTCCTTTTATTTCGGGATTAGATTCCATGATAAGTTTTATGTCGGGAAGGAGGGATGCGACCTTACTTCCGGCATCAGCCATCTTTTGAACATCTTGAGATTTGATTGCAGATTCAACCGATTTTCTAACTTCTGTTAATTTGCTAAAAATATCCTTTTCGTGCTTTAAATATCCTTTTGTCGATGTCTCCAAATTAGGAATTAAATCTGATTGCCTTTTAAGCTGATTACCTATTTCTTGTACTGCAGCCTTAATTCTGGCTTTACTACCCACAAAAAAGTTGTATGTCGAAAAAACCCAAAATACTATTACTATTAATGCAATTACTAATATCCAAGTTAATATCATATTTATCACCACCCTTCGTTTAAATTTCTATTCTTCATTATTCTATCACTTTCTCAAATTCATCAACTGTTAGGTAATTAATTAGATTTTCTTTTGTTGCCCATCCCCGTCTGGCAACATAAATACCATATTGCATGTTATCAAGGCACTGAAAGTTGTGCGCATCAGTTCCTAACGTTAATTTAACATTATTTTCAATTGCTTCTTTAACCAAAAAATCCGGTAAATCCAGTCTTGTAGGATCCGCATTTATTTCAAGCCAGATATTTCTTTTTTTGCATTCATCAAAAATTTTAAGCCAGTCGTACTCAACTCCCTCTCTCTCATTTAGTCTTCTTCCTGTCGGATGCGCAAATATTTTTACCTTAGGATGATTTAATGCTGATAAGACTCTTTGTGTAGCAATGTTTCTTTCTTGATCAAAGCTTGAATGTATTGAAACTAAAGCAAAATCCAGTAATTCCAGAGCTTTGTCCGAAATAGCCAGCTCGCCATTTGGTAAAATATCTATTTCGAGGCTATTGAACACTTTCTTTATTCGATTATTCACATTTTTCACACTATTATCTTTCTTTTGAATTAATGAGTAATTTAATTTCTCAATAGCTTCCTTTTTTCTCTTTATTATATCTATAATTTGATTTTCCGAATGCCTGCTGTGACTAGGGTTGTGTTCTGTAAAAGCTATGTATTCATAACCCAGATTATTTGCTTTTTCCACTAATTCTTCCATCGTAGATTCCCCCAAATCATGACTTGTTTCTACGTTAAAATCCGAATGTATTTGTAAATCCGCTTTTATATCCTTACTTTCCAGTAATCTTGGTATTTGATTTTTTAATGATGCTTCCAGTTCACCCGTATCTTCTCTTAATTCTGGGGGAATCCATTCCATAC
>DATEXQ010000001.1:0-2901 GCA_035256745.1 Patescibacteria group bacterium | reverse complement strand
AACCTTAAGCTTTCTTCCCTTGAGATCAAACGGAACCATACGATAGGTTCTGGCAAGCTTTTCGGGGATCAAAGTTAATACTTCGGTAGGAATAAAAAGACGTCTCACATCAGCGTAGGGAATGTTAAGGTGTTCGGAGATTAGTTTCCCAAGTGCGTCTTCGGAAACCAGGCCTCTAAATATTAAAACATCGGATATATCTTTACCCAGGTCGGCTGCACTATTTACAGCATCGTCAAAATCTTTTTCACCCACGTATCCCGAACCGACCAATATTTTTTTAAGTTTTTCAGTTGAAATTAGCATCGGCTAGATTAGCCTGCCTCAAATCTCGACAAGAGGGAAGGGCAGGACTTAATACATTATACTACCCTCAATTTAACGGTATTTCCCATTATGGCATCCCCGGCCATTAATTGTCTAGAAAGGAATCTTACTACCGGAAGATTAGATAATTGGCCAAAATGGAGTATAATATACCTACCTGGAGGAGGGATAATCGCCTCGAAGGTTACGCGCAATATACGCCGTATCTAACGGGGAGGAAAGTCCAGGCAGCAGAAGGCAGGAGACCCGCCGTAAGACGGGACCCGAACCGCGATTACATCAAGGGAAGGGCTGGTTAGAGCAACAGAGACGAGTCTGATTTTAAGTTAAATGCTTAAATCGGAGTGAAACGGGCAATCCCCTCCGCTGCAACCTACGAATTGAGCGTTCCTTGGGGTTTAACCCGAGGTGAAGGACGCCTTCCCAAGCTCAAAGGTTTAGGGCATTAGACAGATGATTATCTAGAAACAGAACCTGGCTTACTATCCTCCAGGGTATATGGATAAACCCCGCTTAAAATACGGGGTTTTCCTTATTCTTTCGATGCCAAATACTCCTTAAGAAGAACCTGTATTGTAATTACCACCGGTATTGCTATTAATCCTCCCAAGATTCCTGATAAACGAAAACCTACGGCTAAAGATAAAAGAGTGATAATCGGATTTACTCCTACCGACTTTTGCATTATCTTCGGAACAAAAACATAATTTTCTACCTGCTGAATCAGAAATGCCAGTGAAGCAGCAGCCACCCCAGTAATTGGTGATATTCCAAATCCTATTACCACGGAAGGAATAGCTGAAACGGTTGGCCCAATAATAGGAATTATTTCAAAAATCCCCGCTAAAATTGCTAAAGGCAGGGCAAAAGGTATTGCCAAAAGAGTAAGACCTATGTAAGTTAAGGTTCCGATTATGGTCATTAAAATTAGTTCTCCCCTCGCCCAACCCCCGAGTTTTTCTTCAAGCTTATCTATCATTTCCGATATTTGCCTTTTTTTATCCTCACCCATAAATACAGCTATAACGTCATCAAATTTGTCTCTTGAAAGGAGTAAATAAAATGCAAAAATTAATACCGTAAAAACCCCTATAACATTGGAAAAAACCGATATTGACGCTTTTGCAATCTGATTTGGAAGACCTCCAATTTGAACCAGAAATTCGGATAACACCCTTTCTCTTAATACCATCGGAACTCCCAAATTATCCAGGTATTTGGGTAAGTTTGAAACAAAGCTGGCAGTCTGCACTACAAGAGCCGGAATGATGGCATAAACGGCAAAACCCAGTATCACAAAAAAGACTAAATATACAAGAAGAACAGATATAACTTTCGGGATCCTAAACTTAGTTAACCTTGTAACAATAGGGTTAAAAGAAGCCATTATTACAAGAGAAATAAAAAATTGCAGGATTATATCTTTGATAAAATACAGAAACCACAAACCCAGCAAGAAAAATACCGTAAAAATTACAGTTTTATGAGATATTTCAACTTTTTTGATCATTACTATTAATGTACCAATTTTTGACTGATTTTTCTACCTCGCTTTTCCATACCTGTCTGGAAATATCAAACCATCTTATTCTTTTATCTTTTTTAAACCATGTAATTTGACGTTTGGCGTATTTCTCTTCTTCGCTGATCCAATTTTTAATAAATTCTTCTTTTGGAACTTTCTTTTCATAATAATCTCTGTATTGCCTATACCCGAGAGATTGCATTGACTGATTATCCCAACCGACACCGCCACCTATAAGCCCAAGAACCTCTTCCTCAAATCCGCTTCTTAATCTTTGATAAACCCGATATTCAATTTTCTTAAACATAATATCATTTCGTGTTTTCAGTCCTATATATAAAACATCTTTGATATTTGCTGCCTTAACTTTCACTTTCTCTTTTGCCTTTGTATTTACTACTTCTATAGCCCTCACCAATCTCCTCGGATTTTTCTTGTCGGAAATGTTCATAGACGCTGCTTTCAAAGGGTCTACCCCGGCCAATATTTCAAATAACTCATTTGGTGATTTTCCAGACAGTGACTTTCTCAGGATTCTGTCGGGTTTAATCCCCGCAGTTTCAATCCCATCAATCACGGCTTTTATATAAAGACCCGTTCCCCCTACAAGAATCGGCAATTTGGACCTTCCCCAAATATCACGGATAACTTTTCTGGCAATATCAAGATATTGAACAACGTTGAATTCATTCCTTGGTGAAATCAGATCATATCCCCAAATATGCACACCTTCTATGGAGTAATAACCAAAATTTATATTTCTGATGTTTGATTTACATTTTACGGCATGAAATTTGGAATCTTTTGTGAGATCTTTTCCCGTCCCGATATCCATTCCCTCATAAATCTGTCTTGAATCAGCAGATATTAACTCACCCCCGTACCTTTTGGCCAAATCAAGAGACAATGATGTTTTTCCGGTGGCAGTCGGTCCGCATATAACAAGAAGTTTATCCATTTTAACTGCTGGCGCTTGTATATTTCTTTAAAGCGAAATTCCAAAATTTTAAAGCCAGTAATATTGAGAAAATACCTGCCGTTATTGAAAG